>NZ_MBEM01000065.1:0-46519 GCF_001954045.1 Mycobacterium sp. SP-6446
GAATTCCCCGGCAAGCGGGCGCCGACGATCCAGCTCTGCCGCGACCCGAAGGGCTACGTGCCGGTTGGCCGCAACCCGTGGCGCGGTCCGCCGGTGCCCTACGACACGCCGGTGACGAACGGGCTGAACACGTTGCCGCCCAACAAGTTCCCGTACGTCCCACCGGGCGCAGATCCCGATCCCGGCACTCCGATCGTCGGCCCGCCCCCTCCCGGGGTAGTCCCCGGGCCTGGGCCGGCGCCGCACCAGCCGGCGTACGACCCGCCGCCGCCCAATGACAACGGGCCGCCGCCGCCGTTCACGTCGTGGCAGCCGCCCGGAATACCGCCCGTGCCGCCGCAGCTTCCGTATCCGAAGTGGCTGCCGCCGCCGCCACCGCCGGAGGGGATTAATCCTCCGCCGGCGGGCCCGGGACCGGAGAAGCCGTGGGGGCCGCCGCCCGGGCAGCCGGCGCCGCAGGCCAGCGGTCCGGCGTATGCCACCTATGACCAACGCACCGGAGCCTTCGTGGACCCGGCCGGCGGCACTGGTATCTTCGCGCCCGGCGCCAGTGGCACATCCGGCGCCGAGAATTGGGTGGACCTCATGCTTGATCCAAGGCCTCTTTAGTGGGGCTGCAGTGACCGAAACGACTCAACGCGTTCGACGGCGCGCATCGCGCGCAGCGGGCCCGGCGAAGGGCGCGTCGGACGAGGGCTTTACCGCGCGGGTCGACGTTCCGGAGGGGCCGAAGCGGCCAGCGAAATCCGTCAGGGCCCTCAAATCGGTCAAGCCGCCACCGCGGCGGCGGCCGAACCGCGTCCTGGTCGGATGGATCTCGTTCGCCGCCGCGCTGTTGGCGATCGCGGCGCTGGCGGGCGGCCTGGCCTTCATGCTCGTCCAGCAGCGGCACGCCGAAGCGGCACAAGCCCGCGACCAACGCTTCGTCGACACCGCCACGCAGACGGTGGTCAACATGTTCAGCTACAAGCAGGACAACATCGACGACAGCGTGAACCGCTTCTACAACGGCACCAGCGGCCCGCTGCGCGGCATGCTCGGCGCCAACAACAACATCGAGAACCTCAAGGGCATCTTCCGCTCGACCAACGCGACGTCGGAGGCCGTCGTCAACGGCGCCGCCCTGGAAGGCGTCGACGCGGTCACCGACAACGCCTCGGTGCTCGTATCGGTGCGGGTGACGGTGGCCGACATCGACGGAAACAACAAGCCGTCCATGCCTTATCGGCTGCGGGTGATCGTGCACGAGGACGAGCAGGGCCGCATGACCGGCTACGACCTGAAGTATCCCGACGGGGGCAACTAGATGCGTCGGGTGCCCTGGCCCCGCCTTCGGAAGTGGCTGACGGCCGTCGCGGTCTCGCTGTCGATCGCGCTCGTCGTCGGTTTGTCCGCGGCGGCCGGGTGGTTCTACTGGGAGCGGGTGGAGACCCGCGGCGAGGCGGCGGCGCGCGCGGAGTTGCCCGGCCTGGCGGCCAAGCGGATACCCGAGGTCTTCGCCTACGACTACCAGACCGTCGAACGCAGCCTCTCGGCCGCTTACCCGTTGCTGACTCCCGAATATCGCGCGGAGTTTCAGAAGAGCGCCAACACGCAGATCATTCCCGAGGCCAAGAAGCGAGAGGTGGTGGTCCAGGCCAACGTCGTCGGCGTCGGCGTCATGACCGCCACGCGGGACTCGGGATCGGTGATGGTCTACATGAACCGCACCGTGAATGACAAGTCACGCCAACCGCTGTACGACGGCAGCCGATTGCGCGTCGACTTCAAAAAGATCGGCAAGCAATGGCTGATCGCCTACATCACGCCGATTTAGCGCTGCGACTTGACCTCAAGTGTTGTTGAGGTTTTAGCGTGGGCGGATGGACATTGGGATCAAGAGCGAGATCGCCGAATTGGTCGACCGATACCTGTGCTCACTGGACGAGCGCAACTTCGACGAGGACTGGGCGCGTCGATTTTTCACCGAGGATGCGGCCGTTGCATTTCCGATCGGGAATGCCGAGGGGATCGACGAGATCCTGGCGAATACACGCCACGGCGTGCTGCGCTTCGCCCGGACCCAGCACCTCGGCCTGAACTACCTGGTCGATGCGAGCCCCAGCGGCTCTGGAGCATCGGCCCGCTGGAACCAGGTCAATCACCACGTCCACCCCGAAGGCGATCTGTTCAGCTCGGGCACCTGGAGTGAGGCCGATTTTGTGCAAATCCCCGCAGGGTGGCGAATCACCCGTACCACGATGCATGTCACCTGGACGTCCGGTCGGCCGCCGGGGCGGCCGTCCTGAAGGGCACGGGCAAGTCGCGCCCGAATTTGATAGCACATGCGCTATCAAATTTTGAAACAGAGCACACCCGCTCGGCCGCGCCGCTAACGACGAAAGCTCAGTAGCACATCGCAATGCCGTTGCAGTACAACGGATAACGTTGGATCGGGCTGGGTGGCGGCCCGGTCATCTGCAGCGAGAACGGTTGCTTCTTCATCTCCGGCTGCAGCCCACAGACGGGACCGTGCAGGCTCGTGTGGGTGCCGCTCATGGTTTCGTCGCTGAACGCATAGGTTTCGGTGGACGGCGCGGTGCCGCCTCCCGGACATGACACGCCGTCGCTCTTGTCCACCTTGAAGGTCCACAGCATGCTGGAGTAGCGCGCCCTGCCGCTGAAGTTCTGCAACTTGTCCGCGCGGCTGATCTGTTCGGGCGTCGCACTCACGACATTCAGAGCACAGTTCATCGCAAAAACGATCGGGTCGGAATAGTCGTTCATGTTCCGGGTGCCGGATGGCTGATCGCACAGTGCCGTGATCGTCCAGGTAACCCCCGAGACACCGGCCTCATTGAAGCTGTAGTTGCCATCCGCCGGTGGACCGACCGCGTGCGCGGGGTCGCCGGACTCCAGCGCGATCCCGATTGCAACTGCCGAGACGATGCCGGCGCCGGCCGCCAGCCCGCGACGCAGATTCACAGTGTCCCTCCCTTCACGCTGCATCGAGTATCACAGCGTTTGGGTGGCAACACCATGGGTCCCTGGCCGCTATTTGGCGTCATGGGGATTCGCCTCGGCGAGCGCATCGAGAAACGACCGCGCCCAGCGGTCCACGTCGTGGGCGAGCACCTGGCGCCGCAACGCGCGCATACGGCGTCGACCATCTTCGACCGGCTGGTTCAGTGCCGCCTCGATCGCGTCCTTGACCCCTTCGAGGTCGTGCGGGTTGACCAGGTAGGCCTGCCGGAGTTCGGATGCCGCTCCGGTGAATTCGGACAGCACCAGCGCGCCGCCGAGGTCGCTGCGGCAGGCGACGTATTCCTTGGCCACCAGGTTCATCCCGTCGCGCAGCGGCGTGACCAGCATGACGTCGCTGGCGACGAAGAACGCGACGAGTTCCTCGCGCGGCACCGGGCGGTGCAGGTAGTGCACCACCGGGTGGCCGACTTCGGCGTATTCGCCGTTGATGTGGCCGACTTGGCGTTCGATGTCGTTGCGCAGAATCTGGTAGCTCTCCACGCGTTCGCGGCTCGGCGTCGCCAGCTGCACCAGCACCGTGTCGTCGCGTTTGGCGCGGCCCTCGGCGAGCAGCTCGGAAAAGGCCTTGAGCCGGACGTCGATGCCCTTGGTGTAGTCCAGCCGGTCGACGCCGAGCAGGATCTTGCGGGGGTTGCCGAGTTCGGCGCGGATCTCGCGGGCGCGGTGCCTGATGTTGCGGTCGCGGGCGGTGTGGTCGAGCGCGCCGGAGTCGATGGAGATCGGGAAGGCGCCGACGCGAACGGTACGAGACTCCAGCTCCACCTCACCGAACCGCGACCGCACGCCGACCGCTCCGCGCGAAGTGTTGGCCCCGACCAGCCGGCGCGACAGGAACAGGAAATTCTGGGCACCGCCGGCCAGGTGGAAGCCCACCAGGTCGGCGCCCAGCAGCCCTTCGATGATCTCGGTGCGCCACGGCATCTGCATGAACAACTCCACCGGGGGGAACGGGATGTGCAGAAAGAAACCGATGGTCACGTCAGGCCGCAGCGTGCGCAGCATTTTCGGGACGAGTTGCAGTTGGTAGTCCTGGACCCAGACCGTGCCGCCCTCGGCGGCGGCGCGCGAGGCCGCCTCGGCGAAGCGACGGTTGACGTCGACGTAGCGCTCCCACCATTCGCGGTGGTAGATCGGCTTGACGATGACGTCGTGGTACAGCGGCCACAGCGTGGCATTGGAGAAGCCCTCGTAGTACTGGGCGACGTCGTCGGCGGACAGGCGTACCGGATGAAGTTGCAGTTCATCCTGGGCGACGGGCTCGTCGACCACGTCCACGACATCGTCGACCACACCCGGCCAGCCGACCCAGGCCCCGCGCCGGCGGCGCAGGAGCGGCTCTAGCGCGGTGACCAATCCGCCGGGACTGCGTTTCCACGAGGTCGTGCCATCGGGGAGCCGCTCGAGATCGACGGGCAGCCGATTGGCGACCACCACGAAGTCGGAATCGCCGTAGTGCCTAGTTTTCGAGTTCTGGCCTCCCTTGGGAGCCATTTAGGTGTCGAGTTTCGCCGGTCCAATACCGAGCATGGACAAGAAAATGCGGCACTCGTCGGCGTCGGTGGCATAGGCCGCGACGACACGCCTGGCCTGGCTGGCGGTGCTGTCAGCCAGCGGCTCCACATCGCCGAGTTCGCCAGGGTCAGATTTCGTAGGCATGACATAACTCTATGCGACGCGAATATTCGCCCGCAGGCGTCTCTCGGAATGCTGCCCACTGGCCTGGCGCCGGTTCGTACTGGTATCGACCCAGTGATCAGCGCCTTCGGCAATGGACGTAATGTGCAAAGGGTCGGCACGGGATTTACGGATCCACGCCAACTTGTAACGAGCCCGACGACAAGGTAGGTGGGCGGAATGACTGTCTCCGATCAAGCCGACGCGCAAGCCGGCCCCAACGCGGCCGATGCCGGCGCCGACGATCTGGTGGCCTATGAAACCCTCGACGAGGGTCGCATCGCGCGGATCTGGCTCAACCGGCCCGAGGCCCACAACGCACAGAGCCGCGGCCTGTTGGTGCAACTCGACGAGGCGTTCCTGCGTGCCGAGGCCGACGACACCGTGCGGGTGGTGATCCTGGCGGCGCGCGGCAAAAATTTCTCCGCCGGTCACGACCTGGGCTCGGAGTTGGCCATCGCCGAGCGCAGCCAGCTGCCGAGCTTCCGCATCAACGGCGGGACCCGCGACCCCATCGCGGAGAAGATCTACCTGCAGGAGTGGCACTACTTCTTCCAAAACACCTGCCGCTGGCGCGATTTGCGCAAGATCACCATCGCCCAGGTCCAGGGCAACGCGATCTCGGCCGGCCTGATGCTGATTTGGGCGTGCGATCTGATAGTCGCCGCCGATAATGCGAAGTTCAGCGATGTGGTCGCAGCGCGCCTGGGGATGCCGGGCGTCGAATATTTCGGTCACCCTTGGGAATTCGGCCCCCGTAAGGCCAAAGAGCTGCTGCTGACCGGTGATGCGCTGGACGCCGACGATGCCTATCGACTCGGCATGGTGTCGAAGGTATTCCCGGTCGATGAGCTAGCGGACAAGACTTTGGAATTCGCCCGGCGCATCGCCGACCGGCCCACGATGGCGGCGCTGCTCGTCAAGGACTCGGTCAACGCCGCCTCCGACGCAATGGGATTCACCGAGGCGTTGCGGCACGCGTTCCACATTCACGAGCTGGGCCATGCGCACTGGGCCGCCCACAACGAGAACAGGTACGCGGTCGGCCAGCCGCCCGATGTCGAGGACTGGCGCAACGCGAAACCGACGAAACTGGCCCGCCGCGATACGCCCTAGCGGACAGCTCGTCCGCCCGCATGGTTCTATTGCTAGAACGTGTTTCAGTTTTGGCGTGAAGGGGCGCGGCGTGCAGCTTTCTTTCGAAAACCGGACGTATCTGGTCACCGGCGGTGGCAGCGGAATCGGCAAGGGCGTCGCGGCGGGGCTGGTCAAATCCGGTGCCTCGGTCATGATCGTCGGCCGCAATCCCGACCGGCTGGCAGGCGCCGTCGAAGACATCGAAGCGCTCCACGCCGACGGCTCCATCCGATATGAACCCACCGACGTCACCAGCGAGGACGAGGCCGCCCGCGCGGTGGACGCGGCGACGGCCTGGCACGGCCGGCTACACGGTGTGGTGCACTGCGCCGGCGGCTCGGAGACCATCGGGCCGATCACCCAGATCGACTCGGAGGCGTGGCGGCGCACGGTCGACCTCAATGTCAACGGCACTATGTACGTGCTCAAGCACGCGGCGCGTGAACTGGTGCGCGGCGGCGGGGGTTCGTTCGTCGGGATCTCGTCGATCGCGGCGAGCAACACCCACCGGTGGTTCGGCGCGTACGGGGTCAGCAAGTCCGCCATCGACCACATGATGCAACTGGCCGCCGATGAACTCGGTGCCTCGTGGGTGCGGGTCAACAGCATCCGCCCTGGCCTGATCCGCACGGATCTGGTTGCGCCCGTGTTCGCTGTGCCGGAGGTCAGCGAGGACTATCGCGTGTGCACGCCGCTGCCTCGGCCCGGTGAGGTCGAGGACATCGCCAACCTCGCGATGTTTCTGCTCAGCGATGCCGCCAGCTATATCACCGGCCAGGTCATCAACGCCGACGGCGGCATGATGCTGCGCCGCGGACCCGACTATTCCGCGATGCTGGAACCCGCGTTCGGCGCCGACGGGCTACGCGGAGTCGTCTGACGTCAGGCCCGCGTCGCGGTCCGCGAGGGTGGCCAGCGCCGACCAGTCCAGGTGCCCGCCACCGGTTGCCACGAGCGTGAGCAGACGGTCGCGCAGCACGCTCGCCACGGGCAGCGGCACCCGGAGGGCCTCGGCGGCGGCGAGCACCAGCCGGACGTCCTTGAGGCCGAGGCGTGACGCGAAACCCGCCGGCTCGAATTCACGTCGCGCGATCAACCCGCCGTAGGTCTGATAGGCCGGCGCGGTGAACAACGTCGAGGTGAGGATGTCGACGTACTGCTGCCGGTCGACGCCCGCCTTGGCGACCAACGCGACGGCCTCGCTGATGGACTCGATCGCCGACACGAGCAGGAAGTTGCCGCTGAGCTTCACCAAGTTGGCGGTGTGCGGCTGATCGGACACCACGAAGGTCCGCTGCCCGATGGTCTCGAACAGCGGAACCAACGTCTCCAGAACCTGCGGGGCGCCCGCGGCGATGACGAAAAGCTTTGCGGCAGAAGCGGCTTCGGGCCGACCGAACACCGGCGCCGCGGCATAGCGTTGTCCGGCCTCGGCATGCGCGGCCGCCAGGCGCTCCGACAGCGCGACGCTGATGGTGCTCGACGAGACGTGAGTGGCGCCGGGGGCCAGCGAAGCCACGACGCCGTTCGCTCCGAACGCGACCTCCTCGACGGCGTCGTCGTCGGAGAGCATCGTGAACACGACCTCACCGGTGCTGGCTTCGGCCACGCTGCGCGCCGCGGTCGCGCCCCGCTGGACGAGCGCCTCCGTCTTGTCCGGCGAGCGGTTGTAGACGGTGATCCGGTGGCCGGCCTCCAGCAGGTTCGTCGCCATGCCGTGGCCCATTTTCCCCAGACCGATGAATCCGATCTCCATACCGTCCACCATGCCGCGTTTGCAGGGACTTGGTGAAAGATGTGCTAGATGAACCGACTCGAGGGCAAGCGGATCCTGGTGACCGGCGCGGCGTCAGGCATCGGTCAGGCCACCGCGCTGCGGTTGCTCGACGAGGGGGCCAGGGTCGTGGCCTCAGACGTCGCCGAAGACGGGCTGGCCGCCACCCAGGGCCAGGCGGAGAAGGCCGGAACGGCCGACCGCCTCACCACTATGCCGATGGACGTCGGTAGCGAAGATTCGGTGATCGACGGCGTGTGCTCGGCCGTCCAGACACTCGACGGCCTCGATTCGCTCGTAAACGCGGCCGGCGTCCTGCGGGCAGCGCACACCCACGAGACCAGCCTGGAACTGTGGAACCGGATCGTCGGTATCAACCTCACCGGAACGTTTCTGGTGGTGCGCGAGGCGCTTCCGGCGCTGCTGGGGAACTCGCGCAGCGCGATCGTCAACTTCAGCTCCACGTCGGCCTCGTTCGCCCATCCCTACATGGCGGCCTACGCCGCGAGCAAGGGCGGAATCCAGGCCTTCACCCATTCTTTGGCACTCGAATACGCCAAGGATGGTCTGCGTGCGGCTTGCGTGGCGCCCGGCAGCATCAAGTCCGGAATCACCGACGCGACTGGGGGATACATTCCCAAAGACGCTGACTGGTCGTTGTTCCCCCGCCTCATGCCGATCCTGCCCACGACGGTCGAATCCAGTGGCGCCGGGATGGCCGAGCCCTCCGCGATCGCCGGCGTGATCGCCATGCTGGTTTCCGATGACGGCGCCTGGATCACCGGCACCGAAATCCGCATCGACGGTGGCACGCACGCCTAGCCCGATCGCGGCTAGTTAACGCAGGGCACCCCGCCGCCGCCGATGGGCTTGCCCTGATCGGGTGTGGGATAGGTGCTCGTGGCGTACCCGTAGCGATTGGTCTTGGTGGTCGTCGTCGTCGTGGTGGTGGTCTCGTCGGTAGTGCTGGTGTCGTCGGCGGCGGGCATCGAGTAAGTGGTATCCACGGTCACGCGGATGTGTCCGGGCTGCACGTTTGGATCGGGTTGTTTGGGGGCGTCGAGGCCGAGCAGCGTGGCGAGGCTCTGTGCGTCGGTTTCGGCGCCCGCGCCGTACTGGATCGTGGTGGACGTCGGATCGCCCGATTGGCGGTCGCGGACCTGACCCGCTGTGTAGCCGCGCTTTTTCAGCGCGCGGGATACCTCACTGGCGGCGCCGCTCATGCTGCCCGCGTTGATGACGTCGACGACCGTGGACGGACTGGGCTTGCTTGCCGTCGCAGCGGGCGTGGTCGTCTCTGGCGCGGCGCCGATCGCCTGGGCCACTTCGGCTTTGATGGCGGCCTGGTCGATGATGTTGACGTCCTGGCCGCCGATGTTGTCGTAGCGCACCACGGGCAGCGTCCGGAACTCGACGTTGCCGCCGCCCGCGAGTTCACCCATGCGGCGGAACAGGTCCTCATCCCAACCGGTCGACAGCACAACATCTTTGCGCGCCACCGCCATCAGGCCCTTGAGCTTGTCGATGTTGGTGAACGTTCCCGAGTCCTGCAGTTCCCGCATGACAGAAGAGATGAACGCCTGCTGCCGGTGGGTACGGTCCAGGTCTCCGTTGTCCAGGCCGTGACGCTGCCGGACGAACGCGAGCGCCTGCGAGGCGTCCAGCCGCTGCGGGCCGGCCGGGAAGTCCGCACCGGAATACGAGTCGTAGACGGCGTGGTTCAGGCACACGTCCACGCCGCCCAGGGTCTGCGCCAAGTCGTAGAAACCGGCCAGGTTGACCTCGGCGAAGTAGTCGATCGGAACGCCGGTCAGGCTGCGCACCGCGCGCAGGGTCGCGGCACGGCCGGCTTCGCGGCCGCGGGTTTCGAGCTCCCGCTGGCTGCTCCCACCCTGGTTGGCAAGCTTCTGCGCAACGTACTGCTTGGTCAGCCCGTAGGCCTCTTTGATCTTGATGTGGTTATAGCCGGGAACCCCGTTGAACGGCACCCAGTCGTCGCGGGGGATCGAAAACGCGGTCACCTTGTTGTCTGCCCCGACGTGCACGAGTATCAGCGTGTTGGTGTTGTAGCCACCGTCGTCGGAATCGCCGGCGTGCAGCTGCCGCAAAATCGAGGAGGGCAGGTCGTTGCCGTCCTGATCTTTTCGGGAGTCCAGGCCGATGAGCAGGATGTTCATGTTGTCGCCGCTGGATCGCGGATCGTCGGGGCTCAGGGCGTCCGAGACGGTGATGCCGCCCAGCGCCCCGTGAGCCACGTAGTAGCCCGCTCCGGTCATCAGGATGGCCCCCACCGAGACCAGCGACATGAAGCTGCGCGTCAGCCCTTTGCGAATTGGTGACGGCTGACGAACGGCTCGATGGCGGCGATGGGCGCCGCCCGAGCGTGCCATCACAAACCCCGGCCCGTATCCAGCGCAGCACTCGCTACCGCGACGGCGGTTTGCGGTGACGGCGCTAAAAGCATGAGGTCAAGTATGCGTTAGCTTGCTGTGAAGCCCCCAATCGAGAAGGCCGCCGATGGGCCGATTGTGGGCAGCCTCACCCGCCGGAAACCATGAAATCGGCGGCGGCAATCTTCCCGCTACCTGCACGTTTGGCCGGGCTACGCCCCCGTCGGGGGTGGGCGCGTCTCGGGAAAGTCTCGAGCGGGCTACTCGACCGCCGAAATTGACGCCAACTCGTCACCGAGCCGGTACGAGGTCTTCGCCCGATGAGTAGCAGAGGCGAATGTTCGAGCCCGTGGCGAACTCGGCGAGGTACACGCCCAGCGGTTCGACCTCGTAGTAATAGTGCACGTAGCCCCGCGCATCCAGCGCGGTCGCGCACGAATACCCGGGCGCACCGCAGCGCTCCTTGACCGGAATCGCGAGCGCGCCGAGCAGCACTACAACGCCAATCCCCACCACAACCGGGATTTTCGTCAGCTTGCGCGTCGCCTGCGCGGGATGCATCACAGGAGTGTAAGCGTCCCGCTTAGCGGCTCCGCGGAAGCCAGGCGTCGCGGCAGGACTGATCCCCTTGGCGGGCCGTCTTACGATCTCCTGATGGCGACCGCACCAGAGCAGTTCTCGACCCAGGGGCCGGGCGGAGTTCGTATCGTCGCGGATCGCTGGGGCGACCCCCACGCGCGCGCCGTGGTTTTCTTGCACGGCGGTGGACAGACCCGACGCTCGTGGGCCCGTGCGGCCGCCGCTGTGGCCCGGCGCGGGTGGCAAGCCGTCACGATCGACTTACGCGGTCACGGCGAGTCCGACTGGTCCAGCGAGGGCGACTATCGCGTCGTCAGCTTCGCCGCAGACGTCCAACAAGTTCTGGACAACTTGCCGCCACAACCGGTTCTGGTTGGCGCGTCGCTGGGCGGATTCACCTCGATGCTGCTCGCGGGCGAGCTCTCACCGGGCATCGCCAGCGCGGTGGTTCTGGTCGACATCGTGCCGAACATGGAGCAGTCCGGGGCGACGCGGATACACAACTTCATGGCCGATCGGGTGGAATCGGGATTCGCCTCTCTCGAAGAGGTGGCCGACGCGATCGCCGAGTACAACCCGCACCGGCCCCGGCCGACCGATCTGGACGGTCTGACCGCCAACCTGCGCCGCCGGGGCGACCGCTGGTATTGGCACTGGGATCCCCAATTCATCAGCGGCAAGGCGCCGTTTCCCCCATTCGAGGTCACCGACGCCGATCGCATGCACGCGGCCGTCGATGCGATCCTGCGCGACGGCGTGCCCATGCTGTTGATCCGGGGTCAGATGAGCGACCTCGTCAGCCAGGAGAGTGCCGACGCATTCCTCGCGCGTTTCCCGCAAGTCGAGTTCACCGACGTGCGCGGCGCCGGGCACATGGTTGCCGGGGACCGCAACGACATTTTCGCCGGCGCCGTCCTGGATTTCCTCACCCGGCGCGTCGACCAGGCGGGCTGACAATCGCGCAGCGGTCGCTGGGCGCTGGAACATCCTCGGGGAGAACGAATCCCGCGACGATCAACGTGAGCACCCCGATCGGGATGTTGATCAGGAAGATCGACTTCCAGCCGAACGAGTCGACCAACCAGCCGCCGACCTCCGGCCCGCAGATCGGGGCCAGCAATATGGGAACCATGCTGAGCGCCAGCACCCGGGCTAGCCTTTTGGGTCCGGCGGCGTGGGCCAGGATGATCAGCAACAGCGGTATGAGCATTCCACCACCGAGGCCTTGGAATGCCCGAAAGACCGCCAGCAGACCGACATTCGGGGCCTGCACACACAGCAGAGATGCCCAGGAGAACAACAGCACCGAACCCAGGAATAGCGGTTTCGCGCCCACCCGGCGGGCGGCCCAGCCGGCGAGTGGGATCACCGCCGCCATCGCCAGGGTGTAGCCGGTCACCGACCACGCGACGGCCCCGGTCGAGGCAACTCGCTCGATCAACGCCCGCGGCGCCGCGTTCACGACCGTGGCGTCGAGGGTGATCATCGCCGGGAGCAGTGTGCACGCCACCGTGATCAACCAGAGCCTGGAATCCAGCCTGGCGGGACGGGCCTCGGCGCGGGCGTGTTCCATTGTCGTCGGCGGCGTCATGGCTGAATCGTCAGCGCACGCGCTTGAGGAATCCTTGCGAAATTCTTGGAACCGTCGCCCACGCGACCATCGGGGCGCCACGCTCCCGTTCCTCTCGCCAGGTAGGAGGCGCTGCGCACTGCTAGCATGCTGCCCGACACAACTGGAGGAGGACGGCGTGGCCAATCGGTGGTTGCGGGTGCCGGCGCTGGTCGGTGCGGTGATCGCGGCCGCGACGTCGGTCGCCGGTGCGGCGTCGGCGGACCCGGACCTGGCGTCACGCCCCATGCCGGGCATGCACGTCGCCGACGGAACCGGCGGGTGCACAGCCGCTTTCGCGGCGCAGGACAACGAAGGCAGCTACTACCTTCTCACCAGTGGGCACTGCGATCCGCACGACGGTTCGGTTTGGACCTACGGGGAGGATCGTCCGCTCGGGATGATCACCGCCAGCGAGAAGGTGGGCGACACCAGGGACGCCGCAATTATCCGCCTGGACCCCAGCGTCGGAGCGCCGACGGGTGATGTCGGTGATCGGTATCCGGTCCGGGATGTGTTGAGCCTCCCACAGATTCGGGTGGGCATGCCGTTCTGCAAACTCGGCGCGGTCACCGGTGAGACCTGCGGCGTCGTCAAAGGCGAGAAGGGCGACGTCATCGAGGCCAGCGTGTACAGCCTCAACGGCGACAGCGGTAGTCCAGGCTTCGTAAAAAACGCCGACGGTACCGTGAGTGCAGTCGGGATCTTGATGTCTTCACCCGACGGCGACGACAACACGACGTACTTCACACTCGTGTATCCGCTACTTGCCAAGTGGGGCTTGCACATTCTTCCCTGACGCAGCGGAAAACGGCCACGCGGCGCGTCTTCAGATGAGATCATCTGAC
This sequence comes from Mycobacterium sp. SP-6446, assembly GCF_001954045.1. Classification (NCBI taxonomy): domain Bacteria; kingdom Bacillati; phylum Actinomycetota; class Actinomycetes; order Mycobacteriales; family Mycobacteriaceae; genus Mycobacterium; species Mycobacterium sp. SP-6446. Next base: position 13,036 of record NZ_MBEM01000065.1, read on the forward strand.
GGTTCACACCGGCATGCCCGAAGGAGAGCGCCATGGCCAAACCGTGGTTACGGGGACTCGCCGGGGTCGGCGTCATGGCGATCTCCGCGACGGTGTTGGCGAGCCCGGCGCGACCAGACCCCAGTCTGACGCCGGGCGTCCAGGTCCAAGACGAAAGTAGCTCGTGCACTGCGGGTTTCGCGGCCCAAGGCAACGACGGCAGCTACTTCCTCATGACGAGCGGACACTGCGACGCGCACGACGGCTCGGTGTGGACTTACGGCAACGACGTCCCGCTGGGCAGGATCTCGGCCAGCGAGCAGGAAGGCGACAAGCGGGACGCCGCGATCATCCTCCTCGACCCGAACCTCGGTGCGCCGGTGGGCGATGTCGGCGGCAGGTATCCGGTGCGGGATGTGCTGAGCCTTCCCCAAATCAAGGTGGGCATGCCGTTTTGCAAAATCGGCGCGGTCACCGGTGAGACCTGCGGCACTGTCACGAGCATCGAGGGCGATGTCGTCGAAGCCAGCGTCTACAGCCTCAAGGGGGACAGCGGCAGCCCTGGCTTCGTGAAGAACGCCGACGGCACCGTGAGTGCCGTCGGTCTGTTGATGTCTTCGCCTGAGGGTGACGACAACACGACATACTTCGCACTCGTGAATCCACTGCTCGGCCGGTGGGGCTTGCGAATTCTGCCCTAAACGTGGGGCATCCGGTATTCGCCGGGGCGCCATCCTGCGGCCCGTCCGAGGGGGCCCGGTAGGGTCTGCCTTTGTTGACGAGGTTCCGACGACGGGTCGGGGACCAGCGAGACGAAGGAGAGCAGTGCTAAAGCGTGGGATCGTAGTCGGCGTCGCCGGCGCGGCCATGGTGGTCGCGGCTTGCGCCGGCTGTTCGAGCAACAAGTCCAATACGGGTGCGTCGTCGAGCTCAGCGCCGGCCGGCCCGCAGGTCATCGTTGACGGGCAGAACCAGAACGTCAGCGGGCCCGTCACGTGCACCCCGGCCGGCGCCAACACCACCATCGGCATTGGCGACCCGACCGCCGGCGTCGGCGCGGTGGTCAGCAACGACAATCCACCCATCGTCCATTCGGTCGGGCTTGGCAGCGTCAACGGCATCTCGCTCGGCTTCTCGGATGCCGCACCGAACAACCAGGGCGCCAACGCCGGAGCCGCGGTCAACGGCAAGTCGTATGCGATCAAGGGCACGGCCACGGGTGCCGACATGAGCAACCCGCAGCAGCCGAAGCAGGTGACCAAGTCGTTCGAGATACAGGTGACCTGCCCGTAGGGGCGCTAGTCAGACATCGTCGGGGCCGAAGCCCCAGAGGGGACACAGCTATGTCTAGGAAACGTGTCGTCAGCGCGGCGGCGGTCGCGGCGGGCTTGGGCATCTCCGCGCTGACGTTGAATCCAGGGTTCGCGAATTCCGCGCCGATGGATCCGCCGCCGCCCCGCCACCGCCGCCACCGCCACCGTGGCAGTTCGGGCACGGCGGCGGCGGGATTTCCGGCGGTGGTGGGGTTTCCGGCGGGGCCGGACAGAACCCGCAGGCTCCGGCAACCACCGCGCCGGCGCCCACGCACAGCACGGCGCCGGCTCAAACCACCGCTCCGCCCGCGACCCAAACCACGGAGGCTCCGGCCACTCAGAGCACCGAGCCTCAGACGACCCAAAGCACGCAGCCCACGTCGACCAGCGCGCAGACCACGTCGACCAGCGCGCAGCCCACGTCGACCAGCGCGCAGACCACGTCGACGAGCGCGCAGACCACGTCGACGAGCGCGCAGACGACGACGCCGGGTGCAAATACCAGCACGTCGTCCGGCCCAACTGAGCGTCAGGCCTTGAATCCGCCGAGCACTCAGCCTCCGCACCCGGCGTACATCCCGCCGCGCGGAGAGATCGCACGGGGCAGCGCGGAAATCGGTGGCCCCATCGACGCGAGCGTTGGCTTCAGCATCCCGGGCCGCGGCGCGCCGCTTCCGCCGCGGGAGCGAGGCTACGGCTGGAACGACGGCCCGCCTCCCCACCACCCGCCGCCCAACTGGTACGGCCCGCCGCCTCCCGGCGGCTGGGACGGCCCGCCGCCCCCCGGCGGCTGGAACCGGCCGTGGGACGGACCGCGTGACCGCGACGTGGTCTACGCGCAGAGCGACTTCGGACCGTTCGAGTACAACACCTTTACCGTCATCCCGGTCTTCAACTGGCAGTACGGCGGTTGGGGATACTGGTTCTTCGGTGTTTGGGTCCCGCTGTACTGACGCCGAGCAGCGCAACGGACTGCGACGCCTATGAGCGGACGCTTCGCCAAGGTCGCTCGTGACGGCGGCGTGATCACCATCGAGTTGATCAACTCGAAGCCACTGAACATCATTGGTAGCGGCGCCATCTCGGAGCTGACCGACGCTTTTCGTGCCGTCGACCAGGACGGTGACGTGCGGGTCGTGGTGTTGCGGGGAACGGGTGAGAAGGCGTTCATCGGCGGTGCCGACATCAACGAGATGGTCACCCTGGACCGGTCCAGCGGCGAGGCGTTCATCCGCCGGCTCGCGGACCTGTGCGAAGCGATCCGCGAATGCCCGGTCCCCGTCATCGCCCGGCTCGCGGGCTGGTGCCTCGGCGGCGGCTTGGAGATCGCAATGTCGTGCGATCTGCGAATTGCAGAGGCGGCGGCCAAGTTTGGAATGCCGGAAGTGGCGGTCGGAATCCCCTCGGTCATCCACTCGGCGTTGATGCCGAAGTTGATCGGGGCCTCGCACGCGGCGTGGCTGCTGCTGACCGGCGAGACGATCGATGCCGACACGGCCGTCAGCTGGGGCTTGGTACACGAGGTCACCACTTCCGGCGAACTCGACGCCCGCATTGCCGAACTCACAAGGAAGCTAACCGGATTCGGGCCGCAGGCGGTGCGACAACAAAAGCACCTGCTGAATAAATGGTTCGACATGACGGTCTACGGGGCGGTCGAAGACAGCATCGAGCAGTTCGGCCTGGCATTCCTGACTGGCGAGCCGCAACACCACATGCGGCAATTCCTGTCGCGCAAGCGCGACAAGAAATAGCGCGGTTGGTCCAGGGTGGCTACTTGCCGGTGCGCTCGCGATGCTTGCAGCCCGGCCAGCAGCAGGGCCGTCGCATGCCTTCTTCCAGCTCCTCCTGGGTTCGGCGGATGCGGCGCTCTCGGGTCTTCTGTTGCTTGGCATCCTCGACCCAGCAGATGAATTCGTTGCGCGCCAAGGGCGTGATGTCGTTCCACGCGGTGAGTGCGGTGGAGTTCGCGATCAGCGCCTGGCGCAGGTCGGCGGGCAGTTTGTGCACCACCCCGCCGGGCACTCGCTGGCTGCTCACGGGGCCAGCCTAACCTGCGCGATGCCCCGGGACTTGTCACAACGTCGCGGGACCATCAAACTGACTGATATGCGCGATCGCGAGACGATCGACTCAGAATTGCGGCTCCTCGCTGCTGCCCGCCGATCGATCCGCGAGCAGGGCCGTCAGCCGTCGCCCCGAGAGGCCGACGAACTTCTCGACGAGCTCCTGGCCCACGACGCGGGGACATCTCTCACCACGGCGGTGGACGCCGATGTTGTGGCGGACACCCGGTCACGGGGCGACAACGCAGGCATCACCCCTCGTAAGCGCAACGACGTGCTGCGCCGACGCTTGGGCCTCTTCGCGGCGTTGCCCCTATCTCTGATAGCCGTCGCCGCCGCGGTCGTGGTGATACTCGCGTCCCACCACGAGGATTCATCGGCGCAGGCGCCGGAAAGCCCGCCGTCGGTCGCGCCGCCCAAACCGGTTGCGCCGAAACCACCCCCTCCGCGGATTGACGTTGTCGACATGGCGTTCATCGGCGCGTTGAAGCAAGAAGGCGTACCCGTTCCCAGCCAGGAATACGTGATGACGCAAGGGCACGCGGTCTGCGACTTCCTGGCGCACCAACCCGACTTCGGGCAGGCCGTCAGCTTCGTGCAGCGGTCGTCGATATGGGATGCCAATCAAAGCGCGGTGTTCGCCACTGGCGCGGTCGTTTCGTACTGCCCTCAGTACCAACTTGCTAGCCCGGTCGACACGCAGCAGAACCTCCAGAATGCTCTGTCTGGCATGCAAGCCATCCAAGGCGATTTGCAAGGCATCCAACGTGATCTGCACGGCATCGGCGATGGCCTGCCGGCAATCCCCGGCCCACCGTGATAGGCGCTTACGCCAAACAGACGTTGCGGAGGCCCCTGTCAGGATTGAACTGACGACCGCTCGCTTACAAGGTGAGTGAAGGCAAATTCGGCTGGTTTCGCACTTATTCGTGTATGCCCGCTACCTGCGAATTCGCTTTCGTGACACTTCGCCCTTGTTCGCACTGATTCACGGCGGTTGACGGCGAATTTGGTGGCACGGGCGTGTTCTTGGTTTTTGCGTGATCGAGGTAGGTATCTGCGTTTTGGGCCCGGGCGATCCGCCGCGGCGCCAGGTCCGATGCGGCACCGTAGCCGCGACTGGCCGCCACAAGAGGGACGGGGCGCGCCTCTGAGTGGGCAAGCCGGAAGCGATCTGAACTCCCACCTGTTTGATCCATAGACGCGGGCGGACGGGGCTACCAGGGTCTTTTAGACGCGCGTAATGCACCGCCACCCCGCGAGGCGCCCGCAATAACCGTGGTTGACCGGGGTATCTGGTACGGGTCTCGCACGCCTGGAGCGGTGTATGTTGCTCGGCTGTGAGCACATACAACGTGCATATCGTCGACAGTCAGCTGCCAACCATCGTCACCAGCGCATGCGTTTCTCTCCTCGCTGCTGCCCTCGGTGCGGGCGTTGCGCTATTCGTCGCTTTCCGGGCGCAAAGAGGCGAGAAGGATCGGCAGCAGAACGAGTTCAACCAGCGACGCAAGCAGGAGAAGGCCGCTCTGGAACAGAGGAAGGCACAGCACCGACAAGAGATGTTGGCCAAGGCATCCGACACCCTCCTCGACGCTCTCTGGACGAAGGAGCGAGCCTTGTGCGATGCGATGCAAATCGCGCGCAGGGATACGCCAATTGAGGGACCAAGCGTATCGACTGATGATGAGTCGTTGAAGTTACTCGGTGAGCTTGACCTCGCGATCTACAACGACCTGATCTGTTCATTGCCATACATTCTGGATCCTGAACTGCGAGAACGGATTCGGTCAGCGGGCACGATGGCGAATGCATGCTTCAACCTGAGGGCCGTCGGTCCAGGTGGAACCGACGCAGAGTTCAGCCGTGCGATCATCGAGGTGCAGCGGTATTTCAAATGGCTACGCTGGAATCTCACTGAGGCGCTTGCGGGCGCGCCCCTGCCGACTCAGGTTGTCATGCCCGACGTCCGCCGGCCGATCGATGCTCACGAGGATGGCGTGAGATTCCTAACTTGGGAGCTGCCGCCGGGTGTGCCTGAATACACCTGATTTTGGCTGCACTGCCCAGCATCTAGAGGCACGGTTTATTCGGCCCCGTATGAGCCGATGTCCCGAAGACCGCCGCCCCGCCTGACAGCAACGAATTGAGTTGATGGCAAATGACGGCAAAAACGCGATCTTGATCGCTGTCGGGACCGCGACATGGGCTGTGTACTGCGCCTTGTGTGGGAGCCCCCTGTCAGGATTGAACTGACGACCGCTTGCTTACAAGGCAAGTGCTCTACCACTGAGCTAAGGAGGCCGGTAAAAGCCGGTCCAAGCCTAACCGGTTACTGCTCGCCGTCGATGACACGTTGCGTGCGCACCGATCGCGACGATGAGCGGGGCCGGCGGCCGGGCAGCGGAATGCGGTCGGCGATGTTGCTCAGCGGGTTGACCACCATGGTGAGCGCGATGACGGCGTCCTGCAGGGTGGCGATGGCCGGCTCCAGCGCTTCCATCCCCGGCGTCAGCCGGGCCAGGGTGTCTGCGACGTCGGCGAGCTGGTCCAGCGGGCCGTTCTTGGCGGTCAGCTTGTCGATCAGCCCACCCTCGGCGAGCAGCCGCTCGGCCAGCCCGTCCTCCGACAGCACCCGATCGATCAACCCCTCCTCGGCGAGCAGCTGGTCGGCCAGCCCACCCGGCTGAAGCGCGCGGTGCAGGCCGCCGCCCTCCGCGGTGAGGCGGTCGAGCAAACCGCCCTCGGAAGTCAGCAGGTCGACCACCCCGCCCGGCCGCAGCAACCGGTCCATCGGCCCATCGGGTGCCACGGCCCGTCCCAGCGGCGCGTCCTCGTCGAGCAGCTTGGCGAGCCGATTGGCCCGGATGATCGCGTCGTCGATGCCCAGCATTGAAGTCACCGCGTTGGTACCGGCGTCGCCACCGGCGTCCGACACCGCTCGCTTCGCGACACCTACCGCCGCCGTCGCGACGCTCAAGCTCGCCTCGGCGGTGGCAAGCCCGACTCGCGCAGGAGCGGTCGCAAGGGAAACAATGCTTCTGGCGAGATTCATTCTCCGAGTCTATTCACGACATACCCCCATAAGCCGATACGAGTCCAAGCCGATGGGATGATTCCTGGCAGACTACTGGCAGACTATTAGCAACGAGCTTCCAGGAACTACACAATGATTACCAAGGCAACGTTCAAGTAAGGGACGGAAACAACCCCATGGATGTGACCTCATGACGGCGGCCAGCCCCACCGAAACCAAACCGGAGGCCCGCGTCCTCGTGGTCGACGACGAGGACAACATCGTCGAACTTCTCTCGGTGAGCCTCAAGTTCCAAGGGTTCGAGGTCTACACGGCGACCAACGGAGCCCAAGCCCTGGACCGCGCCCGGGACGCCCGCCCGGATGCGGTGATCCTCGACGTGATGATGCCCGGCATGGACGGCTTCGGGGTGCTGCGCCGCCTGCGTGCCGACGGCATCGACGCGCCGGCGCTGTTCCTGACGGCGCGCGATTCCCTGCAGGACAAGATCGCGGGCCTGACGCTGGGCGGCGACGACTACGTGACGAAGCCCTTCAGTCTGGAGGAGGTCGTAGCCCGGCTGCGGGTCATCCTGCGTCGCGCCGGCAAGGGCGGCGGCGAACCCCGCAGTGCCCGTTTGACTTTCGCCGATATCGAACTCGACGAAGAGACCCATGAGGTGTGGAAGGCCGGCGAGCCCGTGTCGTTGTCGCCCACCGAATTCACGCTGCTTCGCTACTTCGTGATCAATGCGGGCACGGTGCTAAGCAAACCGAAGATCCTCGACCACGTCTGGCGCTACGACTTCGGCGGCGACGTCAACGTCGTCGAGTCCTACGTGTCGTATCTGCGTCGCAAGATCGACACCGGCGAGAAGCGGCTGCTGCACACGTTGCGCGGCGTGGGCTATGTGCTTCGGGAGCCGCGCTGAGCATGCGCACGGACAGGCACCGAGCGGTTCGACGCGGAGTACCCCTCCGGGTGGGCCTGGTCGCGGCGACCCTGCTGTTGGTGGGCTGCGGTCTGGTGGCGTCCGGGATCGCGGTCACGTCGATCCTTCGTCATAGTCTGATCAGCCGGATCGACCAGACGCTGCTCGACGCATCCCGCGGCTGGGCCCAGGCACCACGGCGCCAATCCGCGCCTCCGTACGAGGGCCCGGACCCGGGCCGGCCACCGTCGAAGTTCTACGTGCGCGGCGTCGGCATCGATGGCACCCCTTTTACGGCGATCAACGATCGCAACGCCGAACCGGCGCTGCCGCCCGACAACAACGTGGGACCCAATCCCACGACGCTGCCCTCGGTCAATGGCTCCGATATCCAGTGGCGTGCGGTGTCGGTGCGCGGGCCACACGGTTTGATCACCGTCGCGATCGACCTGTCCGATGTCCAGCACACCCTGCGATCGCTGGTGTTGTTGCAGATCGGCATCGGGGCGGCGGTGCTGGTGGTGGTCGGGGTCGCGAGCTTCGTGGTGGTGCACCGCAGCCTGCGGCCGCTCTACGAAGTCGAGCACACCGCCGCCGCGATCGCGGCGGGGCAGCGTGACCTCTTGGTTCCAGAACGAGACCCACGAACCGAGGTGGGCCGACTTTCGTTGGCGCTCAACGGAATGCTGACCCAAATTCAGCAGGCGCTGGCGTCTTCGGAGTCGTCGGCCGAGAAGGCCCGCGGCTCGGAGGAGCGGATGCGACGGTTCATCACCGACGCCAGCCACGAGCTGCGCACGCCGTTGACCACCATTCGGGGCTTCGCGGAACTGTATCGGCAGGGCGCCGCGCGTGACGTTGCCATGCTGCTTTCGCGGATCGAGAGCGAAGCCAGCCGGATGGGCTTGCTCGTGGACGACCTGCTCCTGCTGGCGCGGTTGGACGTGCAACGGCCGTTGGAGTACCACCAGGTCGACTTGCTGGCGCTCGCCAGCGATGCAGTGCACGACGCGCAGGCGATCGACCCGACGCGCCGCATCACGATGGAAGTTTTTGACGGTCCTGGCATCCCCGAGGTGCTCGGCGACGAGCCCCGGATGAGGCAGGTGCTGAGCAACCTAGTTGCGAATGCACTGCAGCACACCCCGCCGAGCGCCGACGTCGTCGTCCGCGTCGGCACGGAAGGCGACGACGTGGTGCTCGAGGTGGCCGACACGGGTCCCGGGATGAGCCAGCAGGACGCGTCGCGGGTGTTCGAGCGGTTCTATCGCACCGACTCGTCGCGGGCTCGGGCCAGCGGCGGCACCGGGCTCGGCTTGTCGATCGTCGACTCGCTGGTGCACGCGCACGGCGGCGACGTCACCGTTACCACCGCGCCCGGGGAGGGTTGCTGCTTCCGCGTCAGGCTGCCGCGCAGCAGCGACGTGCCCACGCGCGTTTGAGCTTTAAGCCAGTTGCTCCAACGCGGCCTTGATCCTGGCTTGGGCCTGGTCGAGGGATTCCGGCGACGGGTTTCGGTCGACGTTGGCAAAGCCGAAATCGCTCAGGCTGCGGGTGGGGAAGACGTGGACGTGCAGATGAGGCACTTCCAGCCCCGCGATGATGACCCCGGCACGCTCCGTCCTGAACGCCTTGCATACCGCCTTGCCGATCAGCTGGCTCACCGCCATGACTTTTGAGAACGCCGCGTTGTCGACGTCCTGCCACTGATCGATCTCCTCGCGCGGCACCACCAGGGTATGCCCCTGTGTCATCGGCTCGATGGTCAAGAACGCGACGACGTCGTCGTCCTCGTACACGAAACGGCCGGGCAGTTCACGGTTGATGATCTTGGTGAAGATCGACGCCATGGGCCAAGCATATGTGCCGATGAGTTTGGGCGGTCTCGATGGTCAGTCCTGCAAAGACCAACAAGGAGACTTCGCCATGTCACAGGTGCGCGTGCACAACTTTTCGGTTTCCCTCGACGGCTTCGGTACCGGCATCGGGCAGAGCATGGATGCGCCGTTCGGACACGCCGGCGGTCGGTTGCACGAGTGGTTCTTCGGCACGCGCACGTTCCGTGCGATGCACGGCGAGTCCGGCGGGACGACGGGCATCGACGACGCCCTGGCCAGCCAGGCGTGGCCCGGAATCGGCGCCGAAATCATGGGACGCCACAAGTTCGGACCGCAGCGCGGCCCGTGGACCGGCGATGAATGGAAGGGTTGGTGGGGCGCCAACCCGCCATTTCATACCCCGGTCTTCGTGCTCACCCACCACCCCCAACCGTCGATCGAGATGGAAGGTGACACGACTTTCCACTTCATCGACGCAAGTCCCGCTGAATCCCTCCGCATCGCCCGAAAGGCCGCCGGGGACAGCGACATTCGCCTCGGCGGAGGCCCGTCGAGCGTCCGCCAATTCCTCGCGGCCGACCTCGTCGACCACCTACACATCGTGGTGGTGCCGATCATCCTGGGGCGCGGTGAGTCGTTGTGGCAGGGACTCGAGGGCATCGAAGAGCGATTCGCCGTGGAATCGGTGAGCAGCCCCAGCGGCGTCACGCACCTGATCTTTACCCGTCGCTAGGCGTGTCGCGGGCTGCCAGCGCGTCGGCAAGCGTCCAGACCGCGAGACCCAGTAGCGCGACGTCTTTGAGGAGGAATCCGCCGTCCGTCGACAGCAGGGGAAAGCCTCCGGCGGCGGCGTCGAAGACGCCGGGTGTGGTGAACAAGAAGCTGATGGTGGCGATGAAAAGGCCGATCGCCATCACGCTGCCCGCGATCGATGCTCGGGGCGCCCATGGTTTGAGCGAAAGCAGCAGGGCCGCAGCGAGTTCGAAGATCCCCAGGAGGGCCGAGAAAGTGCTGACCGAGAACACGGCATAGAGCCAACTCATGAACGGGCTATGCGCGACGAGCGGTTGAATTCCCTGCGCCTCGTAGGACGTGAATTTCATGGCGCCGATCCAGGCGATCACGACGACCAAGCCGTAGCGGGCGAGCACACTGCCCAGCCGCGCCGTGGCGTCGGCTATCGCGGGCTTTTGAGTGGAAACGTTGTACCGCAGGTTCATTGAGCACATCCTTCATTGCGGGTCATTCGATAGCGGGTTACTGGCCCCAAGGGGCCGCGTATGCGGGCGATGGGGGTCATGCCGAGCCGTTCTATCACCGCGGCCGACGCGGCGTTGCCGTGGTCGACCTCGGCGAAAACCTCCGCGAGTCCCAATTTGCCTAGTGCGTAATCGATCACGCCGCCGGCCGCCTCGGTCGCGTAGCCGTTGCCCCAGCTGTCGCGGGTCAGGCTATAGAAGACTTCCAGGCCCAGGTCCGCCAACGGCCGCAGCCCAACCGCGCCGACGGGTGGACGATTGGCTTCGAGCCGAATGAGCCACAGCCCATATCCGGCGGACGCGAAGCCGCGAACGCTTTCCATGATGGTTGCCACTATCTCGTCCGGGACTGCGGGTGTTGCGTCGAACAAGAACCGGCGAATCGGTGGATCGCTCCAATGGGAGATCAAGAAGTCGGCATCGTCCGCCGATACCGGACACAGCGTAAGCCGTTGCAGTTCAAGCACATCCGTCACATCGGACTCCAACCGGTGGGGCGAAGATGGCATCCCGCGATCTCACCAGGCCCGCGAGCATCAGCACGCAGTATCCGTAGGGCAGCACCATGAGCGGCTGCCCGGTTGCGCTGAAGAAGCGGGTGGCCATGATCGCGTCGTGGAGACCGACCCATACGAAGCAAAAGGCAAGGAACCACCATGCCCAGCGCTGTCCGTCGCGCAGCCCGAATCGCGCAACGACAATCACGGCGACCGCGCCGGCCACGATGTTGACCCCGCCGACCGAGCCGCTCAACTGCGTCCAGGCCGGGGCATCGAGGCCGGCGCGCGAAAGATCGGAGTAGGAGAAGTCGAGGGTGCCTAACCCCGTCCACCACGGAGAATTTGCGCGTGCCGCCACACCGATCCACGTGGTCAGGAGCGTGGTCAATCCGGCCGCGAGGGGAACGAAGCCGGCGGCGAAATTCAGTTTCCAGCCCGGAACCGCGGAACGGCTCGTGGATGATTGCATGTTGATTGGTGTGCGCGGGATCGTCCGGCGTTACACAGGTGGGCGTGTAACGATCGGACCCCTCCCGCCAACTAACTCCAGAGCTAGCGTTAGGTCGCGATGACTGTGAAAGACGAGTCGGGGCTGATTGCGGCGCTGCGTGACGGCGACGAGGCCGCATTCGCCCAGCTCGTCGATCAGTACACCCCGGCGATGCTGCGGGTGGCGCGTGGTTATGCGCCGACACACCAGATCGCCGAGGAGGTCGTCCAGGAAACCTGGATCGCGCTGTTGAAAGGAATTTCGAGATTTGAAGGCCGATCCTCGTTACGCACTTGGCTTTTCGCCGTGGTAATCAACATCGCCAAGCAGCGGGGTTTGAGGGAACGCCGCGACGCCGACGCGGAGATCGCCGCGTATACCGGTGGCACTGTCGATCCCGGGCGATTCCGTGGTGCCGATGACCCGGTGTGGCCGGGTCATTGGAAGGAACGTCAAGAACCCGCCGCGTTCCCCGACACCCCGGAGGGGTCGGTCCTCGCCGATGAATTGGTCGCGGTTGCGCGACGCGAACTCGACAAACTACCGGAACGTCAGCGCATGGTTGTGTCGTTGCGCGACATGCTCGGATTCGACTCCAGCGAGGTGTGCGAATTGCTCAACATCAGCGTGGCCAATCAGAGGGTGCTGTTGCACCGCGGCAGGGCCGCCGTCCGGCAAACACTCGAGAACTACCTGGCGGACCCGTCATGAGCGCGCGGCCGATGGACTGCAACGAGCTGGTCGAGCTCGTCACCGCCTATCTGGACGACGCGCTCGACGAGCAGACCCGCGCCCGCTTTGTCGACCACCTGCAAGCGTGTGACGGTTGCGAAAACTATCTTCAGCAATTCCGCATGACGGTGGCGACACTCGGCAAAGTTCCCGACGAGGAACTCGACCCCGCCTTCCGCGACCGACTGCTCAGCGCATTTCGCCACTGGCAATAGAGCAAGGACAGCATACGGGTGCCGAGATTGCCGTAATGGCTGTGGTCGCCGTCCAATTCGCGACCATGACGGCAATTTCGGCGCGTGAAGCGGCGCCGGCTACTCGTCCTTGCCGAACTTCATCGCGTCGAGGTTCCAGTACCCTCGCATGTTGGTGATCAGCCCCGCGTCGTTGACCTTGTAGGTGAACACCCCGCGCACCTCGCTCGTGACACCACCCTCAAACTTGCTGTGCAGCACCAGGATATGGGCTATCTCGTCGGGCGAGCTGGACGGGAACGTCTCCTCGCAGGTGATCGTCAGCTGATTGGCCGCGATGTTGTTGTCGTAAAAGGCGGCGACGCCTTCCTTGCCCTTCACCCCGTCGCCGTCGGGGTTGGTCACGGACTTGCCGATGGGGTCCTCGATGACGACGTCGTCGGCCATCAGCGCCAGCCAGCCCTCCCTGTCGTGGGCCTGCACGCACCGCCACGACGATTGCGACGCGGTCAGTGCCGGCGATTGGGCGGTTTGGGTCATGGTTTCCTCCTGTCTCTAGATTGCGCACGCGGCGCGTGCGCCCTCCTCGGTGGCTTTGCGGATGAGGCCGAGGCCGCTGCAGTCGCCGGCGGCGTGCACCTCGGCGCCGGGCATGGCGGCGACCAGGCTGTCGAACAACGCGGTGTCGGGCTCGACCGTCCCGGCCAGCACGACGCTGTCGGCGGGCAGTTGCCGCCGGGTGCCGCCGGAGGGCGTGAACACCACGGCGGTGGTCGTGATTCGTTCGACGTTCGCCCGGACATGGACGGTGACGCCGAGCCGGTCCAGGCGATCCATGTGCTCGGTCTTGCGCTTGTTGCCCACCTCGGGAGCGATGTCCTTGCCGGCCTCGAGCACCGAAACCAGCCGGCCCCGGCTCGCGAGAAATTCGGCCAGTTCCAGCGCGACCAGGTCGCCGCCGACGATGGCCACCCGTCGCCCGACGGGCATCCACGCCCTGCTGGCGAGGCGAACCGCCGTGGGGCGCACCAGCCGCTGCCGCCAGCCGGCGAAAAGTTGGCCATCGAGGAATGCGCGTAACCCGGGTCCGGTGCGGACGTGCGGCAGGTCGGCGCCCGGTATCGTCGGCACGTCGACATGTCCGCCGGTGGCCACGATCACCGCGTCGGGTGCATGTCTGACGATCTCCTCGGCCGAAACCTCATGGCGCAGGACGACTTTCGCGGCGCTCGACTTGACCTCGTCGCGCAGATAGTGCAGGAATGGCTGGTTCTCCGGGTGCAGCACCGACGCCCACCGCAGCGCGCCGCCCAATTGGCCGCCACGTTCGAAAAGCTGGACGCGATGGCCCCGCTCGGCGGCCACGCGGGCGGCCTCGAGTCCCGCGGGCCCGCCGCCGATCACCATCACGCGCCTGGCGCGATGGGTGCGAGGCGCCGCCAATTCGCGCTCCTTGCCGGTGCGGGGATTGACGGCACAGTCGACGGAGAAGCGTTGTTCCATTGAGTCGATGCAGTTTTCGCACGAGATGCACTTGCGAATCCGGTGCGCCTGCCCGGACCGCAGTTTGCGTGGCAGCTCGGGGTCGGCGAGCAGCGGGCGGCCCATCGCGATGAAATCCGCACGCCCTTCGGCGAGGATTTCCTCGGCCCGGGCCGGGTCGTGGATCCGGCCGACGGCGATCACCGGCACGTCGACGGCCTGCTTGACTGCGGCGGCGGCGCCGACGTTGAGCGCGTCGCCGTCGTCGGCGCCGTTGACCATCCCGGTGACCAGCCGGTCGATCACGCCGCCGCTGACGTGAAACGCATCAACGCCGGCGGCCACCAGTTCTGGTGCCACGCGCGCGGTTTCGTAGATCGGCCGTCCTCCGGCCACCCGTTCGTAACCGGAGATCCGCAACGTGATGGGCAGGACGTCGCCCACCTCGGAGCGAATCGCCGCCAGCGCGTCGAGCACGACCCGCATCCTGCCGCGCGACGAGTCGCCCCGATAGTCATCGGTGCGTCGATTGCGTTGCGGGGCAAGGAAAGAACCCAGCAGCATGTAGCCATGCGCGGCGTGCAGCTCGATCCCGTCGTATCCCGCCTCGGCGGCGCGGCGCACCGCGGCCTTGAATAGGTCGAACACCTCGCGGAGCTGAGCCGTGCTGATCTCCGTCGAGGGGCGGCCGGTGAGATAGGACGGGATCACCGAGGGCCCCAAGGACGGGACGCCGAAGATCTCCGGACCCAGTCCGTCGGGGCCGGCGTGCACGATCTGAGGCTGGATCTTGGCGCCGTGTTCGTGCACCGCCTCGACCAGCGCACGGTGGGCGTCGACCGCCTCGTCGGTGGCCAGATGCAGGCCGCCCGGAGTCTCGGGGTGACGATGGTCGATTCCGGTGGCGCCCAACGTGATCAGCCCGACGCCACCGCGAGCTCGGGCGGCGAAATAGTCGCGGGTGCGCTGCGACGGCAGCCCGTCGGGCGTGCCGTACATCGTCTCCATCGGAGACATCACCAACCGGTTGCGCACCGTCATGGCGCCGATTCGCCCGGGCGCCAACAGATGCGGAAAGCCGGCAGTCACCGGCAAGCCGATGGTCGGCTACCGATCGGCGTCCGTGTAGCGGATGACGCCGCGAATGTTCTTGCCGTCCAGCATGTCCTGGTAGCCATCGTTGATCTGCTCGAGCCGGTACTGGCGGGTGATCATGTCGTCCAGGTTGAGCTTGCCGGCCTTGTACATCGACAGCAGCTGCGGAATGTCGTACTGCGGGTTCCCGCCGCCGAAGATGGTGCCCTGCAGGTTCTTCTGCATCAGGGTCAGCATCGCCAGGTTCAGCGTCACATTGGTGTCCAGCAGGCTGCCGATCGCGGTCAGCACGCAGGTACCACCTTTTTGGGTGATGTTCAGGTAGGCGTCGACGTCGGCGCCCTGCAGCTCACCGACCGTGACCACCACTTTGTGCGCCATCAGGCCGTAGGTGACCTCGGCCATGCCCATCAGCGCCGCGTTGATGTCGGGGTAGACGTGGGTGGCGCCGAACTTCAGCGCCTGATCGCGCTTCCACTCCACCGGGTCGATCGCGAAGATGTAGCGGGCGCCGGCGTTGACGGCACCCTGCAGCGCGGCCATGCCGACGCCACCGACGCCGACGATGGCGACGTCCTGGCCCGGGCGGATGTCGGCGGTGCGGACCGCCGAACCGTAGCCGGTGGTGACGCCGCAACCCACCAGGGCGGCCACCTCGAAGGGCACCGACGGGTCGATCTTCACAACCGAGCTGCGGTGCACGACCATGTACGGCGAGAACGTGCCCAGCAGCGTCATCGGGTAGACGTTCTGGCCACGGGACTGGATGCGGAAGGTGCCGTCGGACACCGCCTCCCCGCCGAGCAGCCCGGCACCCAGGTCACACAGGTTGCGCATGCCCGCCTGACAGGTCGCACACTGCCCGCATGACGGGATGAACGACAGCACCACGTGATCACCCGGGGCGATGTCCTCCACGCCCGGCCCAACCTCGGTGACAATGCCCGCGCCTTCGTGCCCGCCGAGCACCGGGAAGCCCGCCATCGGGATGCCGCCCGTGACCAGGTGATGGTCGGAGTGGCACATGCCCGCCGCTTCCATCTGGATCTTGACCTCGTGCGCTTGCGGGTCGCCGATCTCGATCTCCTCGATGGACCACGGCTGGTTGAATTCCCAGATCAGTGCGCCTTTTGTCTTCACGTTGGACCTGACCCCATTTCGCCTTTGAATTGAGACTGCCCGACCCATCTTGCCTGGCAGCGGTGGTGACGGGTGCCACAGGGCACTCCTGTCGCGTCAGCATAGCGCGTGCAACAAATCAAATGCTTGGTTGGGTGGGCGGGACCCCGGTTCACCAGATCGGAACGGGCGCCTGCCCGAGCGGGTAGTAGCCGGGCAGCTTCTCACCAGCGAGGCTGCGCTCGATCCGCTTTTGCATGCCGGCCGACAGGTCGCCGGACTCGATGAGCTTCGCGAACATCTTCGCGACATGACCGAAGTCGAAGAAGTCCCGCTGCCACTCGATGAGCCCCTCGCCGTTGAGGCGGAACCAGCTGCCGCCGATGCCGTAGATCTCGTCCTGCGTGCCGTCGGCCTTGTTGACGATCTGCTTCCAGAAGCCGACGATCTCGCCCTGCTTCTCGTCGATGAGCACCTTCTGGTACTCGTACACCCAGTTCTCCAGGCCCTCCATCTCCAGGCCGAGTGCGACATCGCGGATTTCGTCGACGCCCACGCACATCACGTCTTCCTTGGGGCCGATGTTCCAGCCGTAGGTCGCGTCCTTGGTGTAGAAATCCGCCAGCGGCTTCCAGTCGCCGGCCTTTTCGCAGTCCTTGTTGGCCTGCAGCCAGCGGTCAACCCATGCCTCGAGGTCTGCGCGAGAATGTGACGCCTGTGAATTCATGGGTCCTAGTCTTCTTTCTCTTTGATGAATAGTGCTCGGGTTGGACACATTTCGACCGCCCGCTCGACTTCCTCGCGGGCTTCCTCGGGCGGCTCGGCATCGATGATCTCGACCTTGCCCCGCTTGGGCACCCGGAAGTAGTCGGGCGCTTCCAGTTCGCACATCGCGTGGCCCTGGCACAGATCCAAGTCGGCTTCGACTCGGTAACCCATCATTACCTTCTTATTTTCGGACGCGGTAGCGCACTTTGGCGGGCCGGGCCAGCTGCACCACCATCTTGGAATGGTCGTTGCGATAGCTTTCCGGCGGCTGCGCCATCTCGAATTCGTACTCGCGCAACAGAACCGAGAAGATCGCTTTGATCTGCATGGTCGCGAACGCCGCGCCGACGCAACGGTGCCGACCGGCGCCGAACGGAATCCACGTCCACCGGTTGGCGAGGTCGGCCTGCTCGGGCTTGTTGTATCGGTCCGGGTTGAAGCCGTCGGGGTCGGGGAAGTCTTCGGGGATTCGGTTCGAGATGGCAGGCGACGCGGCGACGTAGTCGCCGTTGCGGATCGGGAAGCCCTCGACCTCGAAATCGCCCTTGGCGACCCGCATCAGGATGATCAGCGGCGGGTGCAGGCGCAGGGTCTCCTTGACAACGTTGTCCAGCTTCGGAATCTGGCGCAGCGCATGGAAACTCACCTCCTGCCCGTCGGCGTAGAGCTCCTCCAGCTCGGCCAGCACCTCGGCGTAGACGTCGGTGTGGCGGATCAGCTCGATCAGCGTCCAGGCCGACGTTCCGGAACTGGTGTGGTGCCCGGCGAACATCAGTGAGATGAACATGCCGGTGACCTCGTCGGCGGAGAACCGGGGATTGCCGTCGTCGTCCTTGATCGACACGAGCACGTCGAGCATGTCGCGATCGCTCTTGTCCTGCGGCGGATTGGCGACGCGCTGATTCATGATCTCCTGCACCAGCGCAACAAGCTTGACCCGTGCCTCGTCGCGGCGCTGGAAGCTCTCGATCGGAAGATACGGGTCGACGTAGCACAGCGGGTCGGTGCCGCGCTCCAGCTCGTGGTAGTACTCCGCGAAGCGCGAGTCCAACTGGTTGCGGAATTTCACGCCGATCAGGCACGCGGTCGAGGTGTAGATGGTCAACTCGGAGAAGAAGTCGAGCAGTTCGATCTCGCCCTCCTCGCCCCAGTCCGCGATCATCCCCTTGACTTGGGCTTCGATGGTGGCCGCGTGGCCCTTCATCTGCTCGCCGCGCAGCGCCGAGTTGTGCAGCATCTCCTTGCGCCGCTCCGGGCTGGCGTCGAATACCACTCCCTTGCCGAAGATCGGTGCCATGAACGGATACGCCGCTGCCTGGTCGAGATCCTCATCGGCGGAACGGAAGAAGAACTCGTTGGCGCCCGCGCCCGACAGCAGGATGACGCGCTTGTCGGCCAGCTGGAATTCGCCGACGTCCCCGCACTCGTCACGGGTGCGCTGCATCAGGCCGATCGGATCGGTGCGGAACTCCTCCAGATGACCGTGTTCGTCTTCGCCGCCGGAAACCCGCGGCACGATGGCGGTTGTCATGATGGCACCCCCTCCTCGCCGAGGGCGAGCTTCTGACGATCTTTTTTGTCGGCCAACGGGGCCTCGGGCTGAAGCTCCATGTTCGCGATGAAGCCACCACGGGGTGTCTCGGCGACGAACGTGATGGCTCGTGCCAGGTCCGCCGCTCTCAGGAAATAGTCGTGGCGCGCCTGGCCCCACTTGGCCCAATCCTCAAGTGCGGGGCCAATTTTCTCGGCCGGCAGGCTCCAGCCCATCCCGGTCTTGGTGGGGCCCGGGTGCACGATCGAGGCCCGCACGCCGGTGCCCTCGAGCTCCATCTGGAGGTTGGTGACCATCGCGACAAGCGCCGCCTTTGCCGCGCCGTAGGCGCCCATGTGTGGCCGCTGGCGCAGTGCCACGTCGGAGCCGACGAAAATCAGGTCGCCGCGCTGCCGGTCGAGCATGCCGGGCAGCACCGCGGTTGCCAGTCGGTTAGCGCCGACGAGGTGGATCTGCACCTGCGACTCAAACTCGTCTGTGCTGATCTCGGCGAGCTTGCCAAAGTAGGTGTCGCCCGCGCCGGCGACCAGGACCTCGATCTCCCCGAGCGCGTCGACCGACTGTGCGACAAAGGATTTCACCGAGTTCGGGTCGGTGACGTCAAGGTGGAATCCGACCGCTTCGCCCCCTTCGGCGTTGATCTTGCCGACGATGTCGTTCAGCTTCTCGACCCGGCGGGCGCCGAGGGCGACCGGAAAGCCATGCGCAGCGAGTTCGATGGCGGTGGCCTCTCCGATGCCGGAGGAGGCGCCGGCCACGATCGCCGGCCGACGCTCGGGCAAGGGATCAAAGCGGGGCATTCAGCGGACCTCCACGGTCATGGGTAGGTGAGCGAATCCGCGGACATTGCTGGAGTGGACGCGGACGGCATTGGCCTCGTCTACCTGATATCCGCGGATTCGCTTGAACAGCTCGGTCAGCGCCACGCGTGCTTCCATCCTGGCCAGATGGGCGCCCAGGCAGAAATGCGCGCCGCTGCCGAAACTCATGAGCTTGGAGCCGATGTCGCGTCCGATGACGTAGTCGTCGGGGTTGTCGAACACCCGCTCGTCGCGGTGGGCCGATCCGGGCAGCAACAGCAGGACGTCGCCCTCGGGGATCGTGGTGTCGTAGAGGGTGAGCTCGCCGGATACGGTGCGCGCCAGAATCTGGCTGGACGTGTCATAGCGCAGCGTCTCTTCCACCCACAGCGGGACCCGGGACAGGTCGGCGTAGACGGGAGCGAGCTGATCGGGATTCTTGTAACCCCAAAATGCGGCATTGGCAAGGAGTTTCGTGGTGGTCTCGTTGCCGGCGATCACCATCAGGAACATGAACCCGAGGATTTCCTCGTCGGTGAGCCGGTCGCCGTCGATCTCCGCGGCCAGCAGCGCCGACGTTAGATCCTCGGTCGGCTGCTTGCGCCGCTCGGCGATCATCTGCTGGTAGTAGACGATGAGGTTGATCGACGCCTCGATCGCCGAAGCCGGCACGTCGTTGACGCCGTCCTCGCGATGCATCACGCCGTCGGCCATCGCGCGGATGCGGTCGCGGTCGGCAAGAGGCACGCCCATCAGTTCGGAGATGACGTCCATCGGGAGCTTGCCGGCGAATTCCGCGACATAATCCACGGTTCCCGAGCCCGCCTTCTCCAGCATGGCGTCGAGATGCTGCACCGCGAGCTCGGTGACGCGTGGCTCGAGTTCCCGGATCCGGCGCGGCGTAAAGCCTTTCGACACCAGCGTGCGCAGACGCAAATGCGCCGGATCGTCCATCGCCAGGAACGACATCGTCTTCGACGCGTGCGGTCCGCGTGAGACCGGGTCCAGCGACACGCCGTCGCGGTTGGAAAGCGTTGTGCTGTTCCGAAACCCGTGCAGCACATCTTGATGCCGGGACAACGCCCAGAACTCCAGTTCCTCGTTGCGGTACAAGGGGGCGTCGTCGCGCAGCCGCTTGTAATAGGGGTACGGATCCTCATGGAAGTCGTAGTCGTAGGGATCGAGGACCAGCTCGTGGTCTCCAACATGCACCGTCATTTGGTTGTTGACTCCTGGCTCGTCTCGCTGGCGCCGGCCAGGATGAGGCGCACCACATAGGTCAGCCGGTCGGCGATCTCGTGATAGGTGAATTCGCCGCTACCCGCCTGCACGAGCGCACCGAAGAAGGCCATCTCCAGCGCCGACACGGTGGTGGGGTTGGCGCCGGGCCCGATGGCGGTGGAAATGCGGCGGTGAATTTCCGCGCCGATGCGGTCGCGCGCGGCGCTGACCGCGGGATCGGCACCGCCGCCGAGCAACGCCGTGGTGCACGCCGCGCTGACCTCGGGCTCGTCGGCGACGACGAGGGCCAGATGGCGCAGCGCCTTATCCACCCGCGCGGGCATGGGGTCGTTGACGTCGGTGAAGTACGGGACCTGCCGGACGAGGTCGAGGTACACCTCGGCGATCAGGTGATTCTTCGACGAGAAGTAGGTGTAGGCGGTGGCGGGGGCGACCCTGGCGCGCGCCGCCACCGCGCGCACCGTCAGGTCGGCATACGACTTCTCGCGCAGGGTCTCGATGCCGGCGGCGAGCACCTTGCGGAACGTCTCTTCCTGGCGCCGGTTGCGCGGCGCCTGACCGGTCTGGTGCTCGGCTTGGGATGTGATCGTAACCAGGGCATCGCTGGACACATGTCCAAACTATCGGATAGGCGGGAGGCGAGGCAAGCCCGTTCGGTAAATATCCAGCTTAACGCGCACTTAGCCGGGACCTCAGCGGGTCGAGCGGCATCGGCTCTTGCACCGCGGACGGCCTGGCGACTATGGTGCGATGGGACAATATCGGACAACTGTCCACTCGACTGATTTCGTGGATTTGCCCTTCGAATCGCCACAGACGGGAGCGGGAGATGGCCCTGTTGGCCGACGGCGTGAGCGCCCTGTTCATCGACGGCAAGATGTCGACCGGAAACGCGGGCACCTTCCCGACCATCAATCCGGCGACCGAGGAGGTGCTCGGCGTCGCCGCCGACGCCGACGCCGACGACATGGGCCGCGCGATCGACGCCGCCCGGCATGCCTTCGACGAGACGGACTGGTCGCGCAACACCGAATTGCGGGTGCGGTGTGTTCGGCAGCTGCGAGATGCGATGCAGCAGCACCTCGAAGAATTGCGCGACATCACCATCGCCGAAGTTGGCGCACCGCGCATGCTCACCGCGATCGCTCAGCTCGAAGTCCCGGTCAACGACCTCGCGTTCGCGGCCGATACCGCCGAATCCTACGAATACAGTCAGGATCTCGGCGAGGCGTCACCGATGGGGATCCCCACCCGGCGCACCATCGCCCGCGAGGCCGTCGGCGTCGTCGGCGCCATCACCCCGTGGAACTTCCCGCACCAGATCAACCTCGCCAAGATCGGGCCCGCGCTGGCCGCCGGAAATACCGTCGTCCTGAAGCCCGCCCCCGACACACCCTGGTGCGCCGCCGTGCTCGGGGAGCTCATCGCCGAGCACACCGACTTTCCGCCCGGCGTGATCAACATCGTCACGTCCAGCGACCACGGCGTGGGTGCGCTGTTGGCCAAAGACCCTCGGGTGGACATGGTTTCGTTCACCGGATCGACCGCCACCGGCCGCAGCGTGATGGCCGACGGCGCCGCGACCATCAAGAAGGTATTCCTCGAGCTGGGCGGCAAGTCGGCGTTCATCGTCCTCGACGACGCCGACCTGAACGCCGCGGTGGGCGTGGCGGGGTTCTCGGTGTGCATGCACGCCGGGCAGGGATGCGCAATCACCACCCGGCTGGTGGTCCCGCGGGCGCGGTACGACGAAGCCGTCTCGGACGCGGCCGCGACAATGGGCGGTATCAAGCCCGGCGACCCGACCGACCCCGGAACCATTTGCGGCCCAGTGATTTCCGCACGCCAGCGCGACCGGATCCAGGGCTATCTGGATTCGGCGATCGCCGAGGGCGGGACGTTCGCGTGCGGCGGAGGCCGGCCGGCCGACCGGGACGTCGGTTTCTTCATCGAGCCGACCCTGATCGCGGGGTTGGGCAACGACGCCCGCTGCGCGCGCGAGGAGATCTTCGGCCCAGTCCTGACGGTGATTCCGCACGACGGCGACGACGATGCCGTCCGCATCGCCAACGACTCGCCATACGGGTTGTCCGGCAGCGTGTTCGGCGCCGACCCGGAGAGGGCGGCGCAGGTCGCGGCACGGATCCGCGCGGGCACGATCAATGTCAATGGCGGCGTGTGGTACTCCGCCGACGCGCCGTTCGGCGGGTACAAGCAGTCCGGCAACGGCCGGGAAATGGGGCTGGCCGGCTTCGAGGAATACCTGGAAGTCAAAACCATTGCGACAGCAATTCAGTGAACGTCCGAAAGGAAAAGATGCGGTTCGAAAACAAGGTCGCCATCGTCACCGGATCGGGCGGCGGCATCGGCCAGGCGTACGCCGAGGCGCTGGCACGTGAGGGCGCTGCGGTAGTCGTGGCGGACATCAACGCGGAGGCGGCCGAGGGGGTGGCCAAGCAGATCGCCGCCGACGGCGGCACGGCGCTGGCCGTTCCGGTCGACGTGTCCGATCCGGAGTCGGCCAAGGCGATGGCCGATCGCACGCTGGCCGAGTTCGGTGGCATCGACTACCTCGTCAACAACGCGGCGATCTTCGGCGGCATGAAGCTGGACTTCTTGCTCACCATCGACCCCGAGTACTACAAGAAGTTCATGAGCGTCAACCTCGACGGCGCGCTGTGGTGTACCCGCGCGGTGTACAAGAAGATGTCCAAGCGCGGCGGCGGTGCAATCGTCAACCAATCGTCCACAGCCGCGTGGCTCTACGCGAACTACTACGGCCTGGCCAAGGTCGGGGTCAACGGTTTGACCCAGCAGCTCTCGCGGGAACTGGGCGGCCGCAACATCCGGATCAACGCGATCGCGCCCGGCCCCATCGACACCGAGGCCAACCGGACCACCACGCCCAAGGAGATGGTCGACGACATCGTCAAGGGTCTTCCGTTGTCGCGCATGGGAACTCCCGACGACCTGATCGGCATGTGCCTGTTCCTGCTGTCCGACGAGGCCTCGTGGATCACCGGGCAGATCTTCAACGTCGACGGCGGGCAGATAATACGATCATGACGGACCTGAAGCTGGGCTATATCGGCCTGGGAAACATGGGTGCACCGATGGCCACGAAGATGACCGAATGGCCCGGCGGAGTAACGGTTTACGACATCCGGACCGAGGCGATGACGCCACTGGCCGAAAAAGGCGCCGGCCTGGCCGACAGCGTGGCAGACGTCGCCGCCGCGGACATCATCCATATCACCGTGCTCAACGACGCCCAGGTGCGAGAGGTTGTCGCCGAGCTGGCCGCCCATGCGAAGGCGGGGACGGTCATCGCGATCCACTCGACCATCAGCGACACCACCGCCGTCGAGCTGGCGGCCGAACACAAACCGCAAGGAATCCACATTGTCGATGCGCCGGTAAGTGGTGGGGCGGCCGCCGCGGCGAAGGGTGAGCTCGCCACCATGGTGGGCGCCGAGCGAGAGGTGTACGAGCGCATCAAGCCGGCGTTCAAACACTGGGCGGCGATGGTCATTCACGCCGGTGAGCCCGGTGCGGGGACACGAATGAAGCTGGCCCGCAACATGTTGACGTTCACCTCGTATGCCGCGGCATGCGAAGCGATGAAGCTGGCCGAGGCGGCCGGGCTCGATCTGCAAGCCCTGGGCCGGGTGGTGCGCCATACCGACCAGCTGACCGGCGGGGCCGGGGCGATCATGGTCCGCGACGACATGAAAGACCTTGAGCCCGACCACTTCCTGTACCAGCCGTTCGTGCACGCCCGCGGCCTGGGGGAGAAGGATCTGAGTCTGGCGCTGGCCTTGGGTGAAAGCGTATCGGTTGAGCTACCGCTCGCGGAGCTGGCCTTCAGGCGGCTAGCGGCCGGCCTCGGAGTACCGCACACACAGGAAGAAACATAAATGGACGAACTGCGCCGCAAGGGCCTCGAAAAAATGAACGAGGTCTACGGCTGGGAGATGCCCAACATCGAGGGCGACGCGTACTTCGACCTGACCGTCGACCACCTGTTCGGCACTATCTGGTCCCGGCCGGGATTGTCGATGCGCGACAAGCGCATCATGACGCTGACCGCGGTGACCGCCGTCGGAAATCGCGACCTGGCCGAGATCCAAATCAACGCCGCACTGCTCAACGGGGAGCTCAGCGAGACCGAGCTCAAGGAGATGGCCGTCTTCCTCACCCACTATCTCGGGTTCCCACTGGGCTCGGCGCTCAACGGCGCGGTCGACACCGTGGTGGCCAAGCGCAAGAAGGCCGCGGCAAAGGGCGCCGGGGAGGACAAGAAGGCCAACGTCGACAACGCGGTGAAGATGCACAGGGGCAATACCGGCGACTAGCGGGCCGCTAGAGTGACGTTTCGTGCGCGTCCTGGTAGTCGGCTCCGGTGCCCGTGAACATGCCCTGCTGCTCGCGCTCGGCAGGGACCCCCAGGTCACCGGGCTGGCCATCGCCCCCGGCAACGCCGGCACCGCCCGGCTCGCCGAGCAGCGCGATGTGGACGTCACCTCCGGCGAAGAAGTCGTCGCCCTGGCTCGCGAGGTTCGGGCCGACCTGGTGGTCATCGGTCCAGAGGTGCCGCTGGTGCTCGGGGTCGCCGACGCCGTCCGCGAGGCCGGCATCGTCTGCTTCGGCCCCGGTAAGGACGCCGCCCGCATCGAAGGCTCCAAGGCGTTCGCCAAGGAGGTCATGGCGGCCGCCGGTGTGCGCACCGCAGATAGCGAAATCATCGACAGCCCAGCCCTTTTGGACGCCGCCCTGGACCGGTTCGGGCCGCCCGCCGGCGACCCGAACTGGGTGGTGAAGGACGACCATCTTGCCGCGGGCAAGGGCGTGGTGGTGACGCCGGACCGCGACGTCGCGCGCGCGCACGCCGCCGCGCTGCTCGAGTCCGGTCACCCGGTGCTGCTGGAGTCCTATCTGGACGGCCCCGAGGTGTCGCTGTTCTGCGTCGTCGACGGCCCGACCGTCGTGCCGTTGTTGCCGGCACAGGACTTCAAGCGGGTGGGCGAGGGCGACACCGGGCCCAACACCGGCGGCATGGGCGCCTACGCGCCGCTGCCCTGGCTGCCCGACGAGCTGCACCGCGAAATCGTCAGCCAGATCGTCGAACCCGTTGCCGTCGAGCTGGTTCGGCGCGAAAGCCCGTTCTCCGGATTGCTGTACGTCGGCCTGGCGATCACCGCGAAAGGGCCCGCGGTCGTCGAATTCAATTGTCGTTTCGGCGATCCCGAGACTCAGGCCGTGCTGGCCCTGCTGGAGTCGCCGCTCGGCCAGCTGCTCTATGCCGCGGGCACCGGCACGCTGGCCGACTTCGGTGAGCTGCGCTGGCGGGACGGCGCCGCGGTGACCGTCGTGCTGGCGGCCGAAAACTATCCCGGGCGCCCCCGCGTCGGAGACGTCGTCGTCGGCTCCGAAGCCGAGGGGGTGCTGCATGCCGGGACGACCCGGCGCGACGACGGCGCGATCGTCTCGTCGGGCGGGCGGGTGCTGTCGGTGGTCGGCACCGGCGCCGACCTGACCGCGGCCCGCAGCAGGGCATACGAAATCCTCGGCTCAATTCGATTGCCCGGCAGTCATTTCCGAAACGACATCGGCCTGGCGGCCGCAGAGGGCAAAATTAGCGTCTAGCAGGTTTCAAAAACCCGCCGCTTGCCCGTCCCGGCGTGGATCGCTCGCCGCAAAATATCCGCCATCGAGGCACCAAATCGCTTGGCAGCTACCGAATTGGTTGTAATCGTCCACCGCCACCAGCTCATGCCCGCGCCGCCGGAGCTCATCGATCGTCGCGTTTGGGAATCCCCTTTCGCAGGTCACCTGCGTCCCCTCTACCCAACGGAAGCGGGGGCCGTCGCACGCCGCCTGCGGGTTCTGGCCGTGGTCGGCGATGCGCACCATCACCTGCACGTGGCCCTGGGGTTGCATGGGGCCGCCCATCACCCCGAAGCTCATCACGGGGTCTCCAGCTTTGGTGACAAAACCCGGGATGATCGTGTGATACGGGCGCTTGTTCGGGCCCACCTGGTTCGGATGGCCTTGCACCGCAGCAAAATCCGCGCCCCGGTTCTGCAGCGAAATCCCCGTGCCCGGCACCACCACACCGGAGCCGAATCCCAGGTAGTTGGACTGGATCATCGACACCATCATCCCCGCGGCGTCGGCGGCCGTCAGATACACGGTGCCGCCCGCCGGGGTGCCGGCAGACGCCGGTTTGGCCCGTCCACGGTCAATCAGCGCGGCCCGCTTCCGCAGATATTCCTTGTCCAGCAAGCGTTCTGCGGGAAATGGCATGTGGTCGGCGTCGGCGACGTACTCCTGGGCGTCGGCGAAAGCCAGCTTCACCGCTTCGATCTGAAGGTGCACGCTATCGGCGGAATCGGCAGGCAGCGAGGCCATGTCGAAGTGTTCCAGGATTCCCAGGGTGATCAGGGCCACGATGCCCTGCCCATTCGGCGGTATCTCGTGGACGGTGTAACCGCGATAGGTGGTGTCGATCGTGCCCACCCAGTCGGCGCGGTGAGCGGCGAGGTCGTCGGCCCGCATGGCGCCGCCGTTGGCCGCCGCATGCGACTCGAGTTTGTTCGCCAGCTCCCCTAGATAGAACGCCGCACCGCCGGTTGCCGCGATCTTCTCCAGGGTGGCCGCATGATCGGGAAACCTAAACCGCTCACCGGCTTTGGGCGCGCGGCCGTCGGGCATGAAGGCCTCGGCGAATCCGGGCTGCTCCTTGAAGAGCGGAACCTGAGCCGCCCACTGCTCCGCGACCGTCGGCGAGACCAGGAAGCCGTCGTGACCGTAGCTGATCGCGGGCTCGAACAGCTTGTCGAACGGGAGCTTTCCGAACTTGGTGTGCAATTCGGTCCACGCCGACACCGCTCCCGGTACGGTCACCGAATTCCAGCCGAGTGCGGGAACGGCGTTGCCGCCGAAGTACTCTGGCGTCCACGCCGCGGGTGAGCGACCCGATGCGTTCAGTCCGTGCAGTCGTTCGCCATCCCAGACGATGGCGAACGCGTCCGAGCCGATGCCGTTCGATACCGGCTCCACGATGGTCAGGGTGACGGCCGTCGCGACGGCGGCGTCGACCGCGTTGCCGCCCTGGGCGAGCATCCGAAGACCCGCCTGCGCGGCGAGGGGCTGCGACGTGCACACCACGTTGGCGGCCAGGACGGGTTTGCGGGGCCAGGCGTAGGGGAAGCTCCAACCGAACGGTGCGGTCACGCTCGCGAGCGTAACGCGCGCACCAAGGGCTCACGCCGTCAGCAGCGGTGCCATCCAGGTCAGCTCGGCCGGCAGCTGTGAGCTCCAGAATTCTGCGGTGTGCCCGCCAGGGGAGAAACCGCCCGCGGGCGGGTTGGGCAGTTGAGCGATGAATTGCTTGGTCGCCGCGTAGAACGGGTCGCTGTCACCGCAATCCACCCGGATCGGGATCGATGCCAGCGCAGGCATTCCGAACACCGAGTTGGCCGCGAAGTCGTCGGCGCCGTCGAACGCGCCGGGCGCGGCCGCGCCGGAGGACAGCCAGAGCGCCGGGCTCACCGCACAGATCGCGGCGGTGCGTGCGGGTCCCAGCCGCCCGCCGAGCAAGAGCGCGCCGTAGCCGCCCATCGACCAGCCCAGGAACGCGACCCGCGAGGTGTCCAGGTGCTGGCTATCCAGCATCGGGATCAGCTCGCCCAGCACCATCGCGCCCGCGTCTTCGCCGGAGGCCCTCTTGTGCCAATAGCCGCCGCCGCCGTCGACGGCGACCACCGCGAATGGCGGAAGGCCGGCGTTGACGGCCTGGGCCAGACCCTGCTCGACACCTCCGGCCATCACGGTGGACGCGTCACTGCCCTTGCCGTGCAGCGCGATGACCGGTCGCAGCGCCTTCGTCTGGCCCGGCGGGCGCGCGATCGCCCAATTGGTCGAGATTCCGCCGCGCGCCGCCGACACGAAGGAACCGGTCGTCATCGTCGGCGCAGCCTGAGCCGGCGGGGCGGGTTCAAGCGGCGGCGGAGCCAGCGGAACGTGCGTGCCGGCGCCCGACACCGGCATGGCGTGAGATGCGCGGGGCTGGAACAGGATGTCGAGCCCGTACGCGCCGGCCGCGCCGGCGGCCACGCCGACACCGAGACCGAGCACTGCGCGGCGGCTCAAGTCGGGCATCCGGCAATCATGCCATGGCTGTTTGGCCGAAATGGCATCGCAGTACCACTTTCACTGGCACCATGGCTATTCGTGACAGCAGCAGTTACTCCAAAAGGAGAACGCCGGCGGTACGCGCTCGTGAGCGCGGCCGCCGAGCTGCTTGCCGAGGGCGGCTTCGAAGCGGTGCGGCACCGAGCGGTCGCTCAGCGCGCGGGCCTGCCGTTGGCCTCTACCACTTACTACTTCTCGTCGCTCGACGATTTGATTGCGCGCGCGGTCGAACACATCGGCATGATCGAGGTGGCGCAGCTACGGGCGCGGGTCAACGGCCTGTCGCGGCGGCGCCGTGGGCCCGAGACCACCGCGGAGATGCTGGTTGAGTTGCTCGTGGAGGACGTATCCAGTCCGGGACTCGCCGACCAGTTGATTTCGCGGTACGAGCGGCTGCTCGCCTGTACCCGCCTGCCCGCGTTGCGTGAGACCATGCGCCGCAACCTGCGCCAGCGCGCGGAGGCCGTTGCCGAGGCCCTCGAGCGATCCGGCCGATCCGTGCATATCGAGCTGGTTCGCACGCTGCTCTGTGCGGTCGACGGTTCGGTGGTGTCCGCGATGGTCGAGGGCCGCGATCCCCGCATCGCCGCGCAGCAGACGGTGGTCGAAGTGATCGAGGTTTTGGCACCGATCGATCAGCGGGCCGTGCCGATCTGACCCGACTGCCGAAGCAAGTTCGGCGGCAGCGACGGCGTCACGATGTAGCCGGTGGTGAAGTCCCCATAGACCGTGACTGCGGCCGGGCAGCGCTGGGCGTACAACGCGACGTAGGCGCAGACGACGGCGTCGACGGGATCTTCTGCGCGGCGCAGATCGCTCTTGCGTTGCGCGGCGACCACCCGCCGGCGCAGCTCGACCCAGGCCTCGTGACCGGCGACATGCAGCGGGACGTCGCTTTGCGCGAGCTTCTCGACGCCGTCCATCAGCGCTAGCAGCTCCGACCTGAGCCGCTCGAGGCTGCGCCCGGGCTTGGCTTTGTACTTCAAAGTCCGCTCCAGCCGGAAGAGCACCACCGTCGCCGGGTGCGGGTACACCTCGATGGCGCGCCGCGTCGCCGACGATAGCGGGTCCATGTCGAGCTCCAGCGCCCGAGCCAATCGTGCGGCGCGGGGAACGTCGGCGAACTCGGGCTTCCCGGTGTTGGCCGGGTGGGCGCCGGCTTCGAACCTGCGGAAGTCGCGGTTAAGCGCGGTCTCGGCCGGCCGCTGGCCGGTGCTGTTGGTCACCACCAGCGGCGCATCGAAGGCGACCAGGCAATCGCCGCCTACGTACGGTCGCAACGCGGCCAGGATCTCGTCGTCGTCGCGGACCGCGCCGATGTGCACGAGGTGGCCCGCGGCGTCGACGACGGCCACGCCGGTCGGATTGCGGCCGGCCCAGGCGAGGTCGACGCCGGCGAAGAACATCCGCCAAGGGTATTGCCGCCGAGCGCGCGTAGGGCCTCGCACGTAACGCCGCGGCGATTTCCTGCCCGGTTTTTCGCCGCCACGTTACGCCCGGCGATGAGAATTCAGGGACCCGGCAACCGTAAGCTGTGTCTTTGTGAGCATTCCGAATGTGCTGGCCGACCGGTACGCCAGCGCCGAGATGGTCGCGATCTGGTCGCCGGAGGCCAAGATCGTCGCGGAGCGGCAGCTGTGGGTGGCCGTCCTACGCGCACAGGCGGAACTCGGTGTAGCGGTGCCCCCGGAAGCGATCGCCGACTACGAGCGGGTGCTCGGCGACGTGGACCTGTCCTCGATCGCGGCGCGGGAGAAAGTGCTGCGCCACGACGTCAAGGCCCGCATCGAGGAATTCAACGCCCTCGCCGGTCACGAGCATGTGCACAAGGGGATGACCAGTCGGGACCTGACCGAGAACGTCGAGCAGCTGCAGATCCGGCGATCGATGGAATTGGTTTTCTCCCACGGGGTGGCGGTGGTGGCGCGGCTCGCCGAACGGGCGGTCACGTATCGCGATCTGGTGATGGCCGGACGCAGTCACAACGTCGCCGCGCAAGCCACCACGTTGGGCAAGCGATTCGCTTCCGCGGCGCAAGAGATGCTGATCGCGTTGACCAGGCTGGGGGAGCTGATCGAACGCTACCCGTTGCGCGGGATCAAGGGCCCGATGGGAACCGCGCAGGACATGCTCGACCTGCTCGACGGCGACGCCGCCAAGCTATCCGAACTCGAAGGCCGCATCGCCGACTTCTTGGGCTTCGCAACGGTTTTGACCAGCGTGGGGCAGGTGTATCCGCGTTCCCTGGATCACGACGTGATCTCCGCGCTGGTGCAACTCGGCGCCGGACCGTCGTCGATGGCCCACACCATCCGGCTGATGGCGGGGCATGAGCTCGTCACCGAGGGCTTCGCTCCGGGGCAGGTCGGGTCGTCGGCCATGCCACACAAGATGAACACCCGCAGTTGCGAACGGGTCAACGGTTTGCAGGTGGTGCTGCGCGGCTACGCGTCGATGGCCGCCGAACTGGCCGGCGCGCAGTGGAACGAGGGCGACGTGTTCTGCTCGGTGGTGCGCCGAGTTGCCTTGCCGGACAGCTTCTTTGCCGTCGACGGGCAGATCGAGACGTTTTTGACGGTGCTCGACGAGTTCGGCGCCTACCCGGCGGTGATTCAGCGTGAACTGGATCGCTACCTACCGTTCCTGGCCACCACCAAGGTGTTGATGGCGGCGGTGCGCGCCGGCATGGGGCGCGAGGCCGCGCATCATGTGATTCGCGAACACGCCGTGGCGACGGCGCTGGCGATGCGCGAACGCGGCGCCGATCCCGACCTGCTGGATCGGCTGGCCGCCGACGAGCGCCTGCCGTTGGATCGCGCCGCGCTGGACGCCGCGCTCGCCGACAAGACGGCGTTCACCGGTGCCGCCGGCGACCAGGTCGACGACGTCGTCGCGATGGTAGACACCCTGGTCGGGCGATACCCCGATGCCGCCAAATACACCCCGGGAGCGATCCTATGACTCTGGCCGGCGCCCTCGCGGGGATCGATTTCACCGATCTGGACAACTTCGCGAACGGATTCCCGCACGACCTGTTCGCCGTCCATCGGCGGGAGGCACCGGTGTACTGGCACCAGCCGACCGACAACACCCCCGACGGGGAGGGCTTCTGGTCGGTCGCCACGCACGCCGAAACGCTTGAGGTGCTGCGCGATCCGGTCACCTACTCATCGGTCACCGGCGGCGTGCGGCCATTCGGCGGCACGCTGTTGCAGGACTTGTCCATCGCGGGCCAGGTGCTCAACATGATGGACGACCCGAGGCATTCGCAAATCCGGCGGCTCGTCAGCTCAGGGCTGACACCGCGGATGATCGGTCTGGTCGAGGACGATCTGCGGGCCCGGGCGCGCCGGCTGCTGGATGCGGTGGTGCCCGGGGAAGCGTTCGACTTCCTGGTCGACATCGCCGCCGAACTGCCGATGCAGATGATCTGCATCCTGCTGGGAGTGCCTGAATCCGAACGACATTGGCTCTTCGAGGCCATCGAGCCGCAGTTCGACTTCGGTGGTTCGCGGAAGGCGTCGCTGTCGCAGCTGTCGGTGGAGGAGGCCGGCTCGCGGATGTACTCCTACGGCCAGCAGCTGATCGCCTCCAAGCGCGCCGAGCCGACCGATGACATGCTGTCGGTCGTCGCCAATGCGATGCTCGACGACGCGGCCGCCCCGGCCCTTTCCGACCTCGAGTTGTACCTGTTCTTCAGCCTGCTGTTCAGCGCCGGCGCGGAGACGACGCGCAACGCGGTCGCCGGCGGGCTGCTGGCGTTGGCCGAACATCCCGACCAATTGCATGCGCTGCGTGCCGATCTCGACGGGTTGCCGACGGCGGTCGAAGAGATAGTGCGATGGACGTCACCGTCGCCGTCCAAGCGGCGCACCGCCACGCGCGATGTCACGCTCGGCGGGCAGTCGATCGAGGCGGGCCAGAAGGTACAGATCTGGGAGGGCTCGGCCAACCGCGACGCCCGCGTGTTCGATCGCGCCGACGAATTCGACATCACCCGAAAACCCAACCCGCACCTGGGCTTCGGCCAGGGCGTGCATTATTGCCTGGGTGCAAATCTGGCCCGGCTGGAACTACGGGTCCTCTACGAGGAACTGCTGACGCGGTTTTCCGCGGTGCGGGTGGTGCGGCCGGTCGAATGGACTCGCAGCAACCGGCATACCGGCATCCGGCATCTCGTTGTGGAACTGGCCGAGTAACCGTGACTTTCCGGCTCGCCGATGTCGAGCCGTCACCCGATGTGTTCGCCGCGGTGATGGCGACGGGGATCCTGTCCATCGCGGCGGCCGATCACGGCTACCGCCAAATCAGCGAAACGATGGGCGTTTTGGCCTCGCTCGGCCTGGTGGTGCTCGTCGTCGTGGTGATCCTCACGCGGCGCCATGCTCGTTGGGATCTGAAGGATCCCGATGTCACCTTGCGGCTGTTCACCTTTGTCGCCGCGTGCGCGGTGTTGGACAGCCGGGTGGCGTCTCGGCCCGTGCTGGCGCTGGCGCTCGGTGTGGTGGCGCTGGTGTCCTGGCTGGTGCTGATCGCGCTCAGCGCGCGCAACATGTCGGCGTTCGGGTGGTCACGGTTGCGCGACTGTGCCCACGGCGCGTGGGAGCTGGCCAGCGTGGGCACCGCGGGTCTGGCCATCGTGGCCGCCAAGGCGGCCCGGTACACCCCCCAGCGCTGGTGGCTGGCGGTGGCCGTGCCGGTTTGGCTGGCGGCGCTGTGCATCTATGGTCTGATGACCTGGCTGATCCTATGGCGCAGCGTCGCGCAGCGCCAGGACCGCGACGGGTTCGAGCCCGATACGTGGATCCTGATGGGGGGCTTGGCAATTGCGACATTGGCCGGCGACACGATCCACGGCCTGGCTCCGGCGTGGTTGACCGGGCCGGTGCTCGCCGTCACGGTGGTCACCTGG
>NZ_MBEM01000066.1:0-2317 GCF_001954045.1 Mycobacterium sp. SP-6446
TCACCCGACCACCATCGGCAGGATAAAGAAATGCCGAAGACTAGCAACCACATCCCGAAGGCCTTGCGCCGGAAGGTCATTGAGGAGGAATCACATGTCCATTGATTTTGGTGCGTTGCCGCCGGAGGTTAATTCTGCGCGGTTGTATGCCGGTGCGGGGTCGACGTCGTTGACGACGGCGGCGTCGGCGTGGAATGCCCTTGCTGCGGAGTTGCAGTCGGCGGCGTTGGGGTATGAGAACGTGGTCACTCAGCTTTCGAGTGAGGAGTGGTTGGGGCCGGCCTCGGCGTCGATGGCCGCGGCGGTGCAGCCGTATGTGGATTGGATGAGCACCACGGCCGCTCAGGCCGAGCAGGCCGCCAGTCAGGCCAGTGCGGCCGCGGCGGCCTTTGAGCAGGCGTTTGCTTCGGTGGTGCCCCCGCCGTTGATTGCGGCCAATCGGGCCACGCTGGCTCAGGCGGTGGCCACCAATGTGTTGGGGCAAAACACCGGGGTGATCGCGCAGTTGGAGGCCCAATACGGGGAGATGTGGGCCCAAGACGCCACCGCGATGTACACCTATGCGGGTCAGTCGGCGACCGCGACCAAGGTGACCCCGTATACCGCGGCCCCGCAGGTGGCCGATCCCTCGGCCTCGGCCAAGCAGTCCGCCGCCACGGCCACGGCCGCGGGCACCTCGGCGGGTACCGCGCAAAACACCCTGCAGCAGGCGGTGACCTCGACGCCGAGCCAGTTGCAAAGCCTGGCCAACCCGACGGCCAATGCCACCACGGCCACCGATCCGTTTTCTGAGATCTGGTTCCTGTTGACCGGCCAGACCGCCTCACCCACCAACCTCGGCGCGGTGCTGAACGGGTACGCCCCGTACGCCGGTTTCTTGTACAACACTGAGGGTTTGCCGTACTTCAGTGTTGGTATGGGCAACAGCTTTGTGCAGATCGCCAAGTCGGCGGGCATCCTCGGTGGTGCCGCACCCGCGGCGGCCAAGGCCGCCACCGGTGCCGCCCAAGGCCTGGGCGGGCTGGGTGCTGCCCTGGGCGGCGGGGGCAGCCAGGTGGCCGCCGGGTTGGGGCACGGCGCCCACGTGGCCGGGCTGTCAGTGCCCCAATCCTGGCCCGGAGCCACCGCGCCCTCCATCGCCAAACCCATCTCCGCGGTCCCGGTCAGCGAGGTCATCACCGCACCGGACTCCGGAGCCGGCAACCTCGTCGGCGGCGTACCCGCCTCCGGAGTCGGCGGCCCCGTCCGCGGCGCCGGCGCAGGCCCACGCTACGGCTTCAAACCCACCGTCATGGCCCGCCCCCTCTCCGCCGGCTAAACCGTCTTGTTGATGCTCTGGTGGGGGGTCCCTCGGGGCCGGCCCACCCGCGACGTCATCGTTGCTGGGGCCGGGCCCGAGTTAATCCGCCGGAAGATTTTTAACGGGGACTATCAGCACCACACCCCCCGCGAATGCACCAGCCAGGGGAGTTTCGCCCGGGCGGGGGGCCGGGCTTTGCTGTGAGAGGGCCGTAACCACCCCAAACGAGGCCAAACGCTGTTACTGTGTCGTTACGAAAAATGAATTCGCAGTAGCGTTTCGTGAACACTTGCGAACAGGCGGCCTCGGAGCACGGTTTCCGGGGGCGCCGTCATCTACTCTCTTGCAGGGAGTAGGGGATAAATCGAGGGAGGAACAGTATGTCGTTTGTGACGACACAGCCGGAGGCTTTGGCCGCTGCTGCCGGCACCCTGCAGGGCATCGGCTCGACTCTGAATGCACAGAACGCCGCCGCCGCGGCTCCGACGACGAGCGTGGTGCCCGCCGCCGCCGACGAGGTGTCCGCGCTTACCGCGGCTCAGTTCGCCGCGCATGCGCAGATGTACCAGGCGGTCAGCGCCCAGGCCGCGGCGATTCACGAGATGTTCGTCAATACCCTGGGCATGAGCTCCGGCTCTTACGCCGCCACCGAGGCAGCGAACGCAGTCGCCGCCGGCTGACCAGCGCTCGCACGTTAAGGCTTTGGACGGACCCCCACCGAAGTGGATTCCTTGGCAAGCTTCCAGCAGTTCAGTACTCCGTCGACTCCAACGCCGCGGTTAGGGTCCGACGTCCGTCTCACTGTGTTGAGCGTCCGGTGGCCGCCGGCTGACGCGAAGGGGGGATCATCTTCATCCATGCGGCTCGACGGTTGCGCCACCGCGTAGCCGGTCCGGCCATCGTCGTCCATCACACCGAAAAACCTAAATAACTGAGTAATAAGGAGATAGCCAAGATGGCAACACGTTTTATGACTGACCCGCACGCGATGCGGGCGATGGCGGGCCGCTTTGAGAT
>NZ_MBEM01000067.1:0-28418 GCF_001954045.1 Mycobacterium sp. SP-6446
CCAACAACGCTTCCACTTCGGCACGAAGCTCGCCGCAGCGCCCTAGCTTGCCGGTCTTGGGACGACGCGCCCGCGCCTCGCTGCGGGCCTGGGCGATGCTGGCCCGATAACCCGACTTGGCATCCCAGCCGCCTCGATTGGCGCCAAACCGATGCAGGGCACGATAGCGGCCCATCGCTCCATGACAGCGGCCATTGCAATCGATCTCGCGCATGACCGTCGACGGTGACCGCCCCAACCGGCGCGCAATCGCCCGAATCGAATCACCTTTGGCAGTACCGATCATGATCTCTTCACGCTCACCCATCGACAACCGCGGCCGAACATGCCCCTTGGGATCGCTCAATTGCGGGTTCACCCCACCGAATCTGCGGAACCACGCTTGCCCACAGCCACTGGACACGCCGACCATCGGCGCAGCCACACTCGGCGGCACACCCAAGGCCACCAGCACCCAAAACCGACGCTGAACCGACGTCAACGACCAATGAGCCGCCATCAACACTTCCTAACTACGAAGTGTTGCAATCACCCCTTGAGCCCAACCCGACGCCGGTCGCACTGATTACACGTTCGGTGGCCGTCGGGCCATGACCGAGGCGGGGGCCGCCCAATCTGTCGATACCTTGCGATGCTTGATCAGCCAGGTATCACCGGCGGGCACCAGGACGTCGCGATAACGACCGAAATGGTCGAGTCCGATATGGGTGACCACGGTGAAGTACGACTCGACGTGGGCCTCGTCGGGGGTCAGGCCGGTGAACACCACCGTGGCGACGTTGTGCCGCACGACCGGCTTGCCGTCGACGTTGTCGGCGAAGTTGCCGGTGACACCGCCGAGGAAGGCCGCGATCTGGGATCGGCCGCGCAGTAGTTCGGACCCCCGAATCTCGAGAATGCCGTCCGCGCAGAATGTTTCGGCAAGTCCGTCGAGCCGGCCGGCATCACCCGACCAGTTGTACCGCGCGAGGGTGTCGCGGATCCGCTCGCGCGCGACCAGTTCCCACATCTCCATCGTCGGGACTTTAGTCATGCGCGGCGGAGGCGTGCCGAGTTACCTGATGACGTAGGGCCGGAAGCCGTGGCCGCCGGCGGGTGTGACTCCGTCGAGGTCGAAGACGGCGATCATGGCCCGCAAGAGGGCGGGGGACCAGTCCTCGAATGGATGCGCATCGATCCGGTCGAGTACCTCGCGGCGGAGGTACTCAAGGTCCTGCGGGTCGGTCATGTACCCGACGCTAGGGTCGGCGTCTCACGGTTGTACAGCCGACTTGTCAGATTCAAATGTGTCTCAGACCCGATCATCAGCGGTTTATCAGCGAGCGCCGTGCTTTTTGGGTACTTCCGCTACGGGGAGTAGCGGAATACAGTGGGTGGGTGACGACCGGCGATAACGGCAGGCATCTGCGTACCTGTCCACTGTGTGAAGCCATGTGCGGCTTAGAGATTCACGTCGAGGGCGGCCCCACGGACGGGAAGGTCACCAGCATCCGCGGCAATCCCGATGACGTGTGGAGCCACGGACACATCTGTCCCAAAGGCGTGTCACTGGCCGCGCTGCACGACGACCCGGACCGCATCCGCCGCCCATTGATCAAGGTCGACGGCCGCTGGCAGGAGGTCGGCTGGGACGCCGCGTTTCGCCGCTGCACCGAGCTCCTGACGCCGGTCATCGAAAAGTACGGAATCGGCGCGGTCAGCGCCTACACCGGCAACCCGCTGGCGCATTCCTTCTCGCTGGCCCGCTACGCGGGCGTGCTGCTGGGCATGTCGGGGATGCCCGTCACGTATTCGCCGGGGACCGTCGACCAGTGGCCCAAGAACCTCTCCTCGCACCTGATGTACGGCCTCTGGTGGAACTTCCCGGTGCCCGACATCGAACGCACCGACCTGATGGTCATCATGGGCGCCAACCCCGCCGCGTCGCAGGGATCGCTGCTGGCCGCGCCCAACGTGATGGGCCTGATCGAAGCGATCCGCAAACGCGGCAAGGTGATCGTGATCGATCCGGTGCGCACGCTGACCGCCGCCCGCGCCGACGAGTGGCTTCCTATCGTGCCGGGCACCGATGCGGCGCTGCTGCTTGCGGTCGCGCACACGCTGTTTGACGAAGACCTGATCGACCCCGGACCGCACGTCGACGGCATCGACACGATGCGCCGGGTCGCTGCCGACTGGCCGCCGGAGCGGGTCAGCTCCGTCACCGGGATCGACGCGGATCGGATCCGAGGGCTGGCCCGCGAGCTCGCAAGCACCAAGAAGTCGGTGGTGTATGGCCGAATCGGCCTGTGCAATCAGGAGTTTGGCAGTCTGGCCAGCTGGCTGGTCGACGTCGTCAACATCTTGATCGGCCATTTCGATACGCCCGGCGGCGCGATGTTCCCGAAGCCGGCGGCCTGGTCGATCACCTCACAGCCGCTGCCCGGCCTGGAGGGCGGCGCCCCCGAATTCGGCCGGTGGCACACGCGCGTTCGCGGCGCGAAGGAAGTTCTCGGCCAGGCGCCCGTGTCGTGCATGGCCGAAGAGATCGCCACGCCGGGCGACGGGCAGCTCAAGGCGCTGATCACGGTCGCGGGCAACCCGGTCTTGTCCACGCCGGGGGGAGACAAACTCGACGAGGTGCTGCCGATGCTGGACGCGATGATCTCGATTGACTTGTGGCTCAACGAGACAACGCGGCACGCCGACGTGATCCTGCCGGGGCTCTCGCCGCTCGAGCAACCACACCACGACGACCTCATCTTGCTGTTTGCAATCCGCAGCATCGCGAACTACTCGGCCCCGGTGTTCGACCCGGGCGATCGCCCGCACGAATGGGAGATCCTGATCCGGCTGACAGGCCTGTGCACCGGCACACCCGCCGAAGACGTCGACGTCGCGGCGATCGACGACGGCTTCTTCGACTACCTGGCGTTCACGCGCGGCCTCGACGGCGCGGAGATCCGCAAGCTCTACGACGATGCCGGTTTGAAAGGCGGCCCGGAACGGATGCTCGACCTCACGCTGCGAACCGGCCCCTTTGGGGACCAGTACGGCCGGAACCCGGGCGGGCTCACGTTGGACATGCTCAAGGCCAACCCGAACGGGATCGACTTCGGGCCGATGGTGCCTCAGCTCCCCGACATCCTGGCCACGCCCGACAAGAAAATCCGGCTCGCCCCGCAATACCTCCTCGACGACCTGCCGCGGCTGGCCGCGCGCCTGGAACGCCCCGCCGAGCCGCTGGTGCTGGTCAGCCGGCGACACCTGCGGTCGAACAACACCTGGCTGCACAACGTGCCCGCGCTGATGAAAGGCAAGGACCGGTGCACGCTGCTGATCCATCCCGACGACGCCGCACGCTTCGGTGTGGCCGACGACGACGTCGTCACGGTGAAATCGGAGGCCGGCGAGATCAGGGTCCCCATCGAGATCACCGACGCGATCAAACCCGGCGTGGTGTCGATGCCGCACGGCTGGGGCCACGGCAAGCCGGGCACCCGCATGTCCGTGGCCAACAGCTCGCCCGGCGCCAACACCAACGTGCTGTCCCCGCCGGCGTTCGTCGACGAGCCGTCCGGCAACGGTGTCCTCAACGGTATTCCGGTCACCGTGATCCACGAACAAGCCCGATTTCGAGCCACGCAAAGCGTGTGATCTCACAGCGGATCGCTAACTGCGATCCAGGTTCCTGCTAACACCAACGCGCAAAGTAGCGTGATGGCGGCGAACAAGCAACGCGTCTTGGTGCAAACGATTCTCGCCGGTGTCGCGACGTTTGCGATGCT
Organism: Mycobacterium sp. SP-6446; assembly: GCF_001954045.1. Lineage (NCBI taxonomy): Bacteria > Bacillati > Actinomycetota > Actinomycetes > Mycobacteriales > Mycobacteriaceae > Mycobacterium > Mycobacterium sp. SP-6446. The sequence goes on from NZ_MBEM01000067.1 coordinate 3,768, forward strand.
CGCACTATTCCACACTCCGCGATATGACGCCAAAACCGTTGGGGGATCAGCGCTTACCCGCGTCGTAGCCGACGGGAACGACGACGAAGCCCAACTGCAACAACAGCTCCAGGCCCAGCAGCAAATGCAACAGGCCGAACAGCAAGCCGAAGAGCAAGAACAACTGGACCTTCAGCAAGCCCAGCAAGACGAGCAACAGGGCCTGCAGGTCGAGCAGCAAGCCACGCTCTCGGTCCCCGGAAGTTAACCGCTGCTTCAGGGTGCGATCGGGCGATTCGTCCATTCGCGGTCGGCGCGGCGCGACGAGCGGAACCATCCGCCTGCCGCGCCGGTGCCGCCGTCGGTCGGGATGGTGTGGCCGGTGACGAACGCTGATAGGTCCGACGCCAGGAACAGGATGACGCGCGCCTGGTCCTCGGGCAGGCCCATCCGGCCGACGGGAACCCATTGCGGCCACTGCGTCTGCTCTTCGGCGGATAGCCACTGCGAGTAGGGCACCTGCAGCGATTCCGTGACGTCGGGGCCGATGCCGTTGACCCGCACTCCGTCCCGGCCGACCTGGACCGCGAGGCTGCGCGTGAAGTGGATGACTGCCGCTTTGAACGCCGCATAGACCGGATCCTCGGGATAACCGCGCAATCCTTCGACCGACGAGACGTTGACGATCGCACCCGCGCGCTGGCCGATCATCGCCGGCAGGAATGCGTGGGTGACGAGAAAAACATGGTGCAGGTTGATGCGGTAGAGCTCATCCCACAGTTGCGGGTCGGTGTCGACGAAGTTGCCCGGGTGACGCAGCCAATGACCGACGTTGTTCACCAGGATGTCGATCCGCCCATAGCGACCCAGCACCGATTGCGCCAAGGACACAACCTGATTGGCGTCGCAAACGTCGGTGCTCACCGCCAGCGCAGAACCCCCGCGGCTCGCGATGTCGTCAGCCGTTCGTTGCGCGAGTTCGGTGTCGCTATCGGCGATGACGACGCGCGCGCCGTGCTGGGCGAACAGCCGCGCGGTCGCCGCGCCGATTCCGCCACCACCTCCGGTGACCACCGCGACCCGGTCCGACAGCAGCCGACCATCGATTGCGTCCATGCCCATATCTTGGGCCATCGTGCTGGCCGCGCGCATAGATAAAGCCGGAATACCCGCCTTTCGCGCGCGTAAACAGTGAGAAACCCGACTTTGCCACAGGCTTTACGCAGAGTTTTCACGGTCCGTAGGCCGGGTATCCGCTCGTCCAAATAGGAGTTGTTGCCAATGGCCACAAGGGATCCGAAGCTTCGCCGTCGTTCATTGCCGCGCAACGTGAGCAATCGGCGCATTCACCACCGGCACAGCGCACAATCGGTTGCCGTTTCGTTGGCCAGCCGGTTGATCGTGAAGAACGCGGTGCGCGCCTGGGCAATTCAGCCGCATCTGCGCTGGCCGTTGGAATACGTCGACAGCATGGCCGGTTTGCTGCCACATTTTCGTTCGTCGGCGACTATCGAACCCATACAACTCGAACATTGCGGGGCCGAATGGATTCGCGCGCGAGGGGCGTCTCCGGCGCGCGCGATCCTCTACCTGCACGGCGGGGCGTTCCTGACCTGTGGCCTGAACACCCACCGCTCCGTGGTGTGTCGCTTGTCGAAGGCCGCCGACGCCGGTGTGCTCACGGTCGGATACCGAAAGCTGCCGTCGCATCAAATCAGCGACGCGATCGAAGACGGCCTCAGCGGGCTGCGCTGGTTGCAGCAGCAGGGCTACGACGATGACCGAATTGTCGTGGCGGGCGACTCCGCCGGCGGGTACCTTGCGTTCATGACCACGCTGGCCGCCATCCGGAACCGCCTTGCGAAACCGGCTGGAATCGCGACGGTTTCGCCATTCACTGACCCGGATCCGGCCCGCAAGCTCAAGCATCGAAACGCACGAAAGTGCTCGATGTTCACCCGCGGGGCGTTGTCGATGTTCGCCCGATACCTCGGCGAAGTGCAACTGCCGGTGGGCAAAGGGAGTTCCAAGGCGCGCGTGGTCTCACCGGTCGACGCCGACCTGTCCTCGCTGCCTCCCGTGACCATCCACGCCAGCTCCGATGAGCTGTTGCTCCCGGACGCAGAGCTCATGGCGAAGCGCTTGGAAGCCAGTGGGATCCGCTGCGATTTGCATCTTTGGGACGGGCAGATTCACGACTTTCCGTTGGCGGCCGACATCCTGCCCGAGGGGCGGCGTGCCATCCGCTACATCGGGGATTTCGTCAAGGATGTCACGACCGGCCCCGGCAGCGGGTGGCGCACGCCCCCGATCACCGCCGCCGCCGGATAGCGGCCGAACAGGCGCCGCGAAAGCTCTCGCGCCGCAGGCCTATTCGTACTGCTCGCGTTCTTCGAGTTCCGGGTCGATCAGGACCGTCTCACGTTGTTCCTGCCAGTCGGATGGGGCCGCCTCCAGCGGCACGTCGCCGTCGTCCGGCCAGGATGTGGCGTCGTCCTCGTCGGCCGGCGAACCGGAGGTCGGCTGCTGTTGCTCAACGGCATCCGCGACGGGCACGTCGTCGGGGAAGTCATTGTCGCTGTGCTGCATGGACGGCGGGTTACCCGCGGTTTCGCCATCGAAAACGTCGCGATGACTTGCCCTGCGCTTGCCGCCAGCCGATACAGTTGGCGCAATGAGCCGACCAGCCCCGCCTGTGCTGACTGTGCGGTATGACGGAGCCGAGCGCACCTTCGCCGCAGGCAACGATGTCGTGATCGGGCGTGACCTGCGGGCGGATGTCCGCGTTGCCCACCCCCTGATATCCCGCACGCACCTGCTGGTGCGATTCGACCAGGGCCGATGGGTCGCAATCGACAATGGCAGCCTCAACGGCCTCTATGTCAACAGCCGGCGGGTGCCGACCGTCGACATCCTGGACGGCCTGCGGGTCAACATCGGAAATCCGGACGGCCCGGCGCTGGCCTTCGAGGTCGGTCGCCACCTGGGCTCGGCCGGGCGCCCACCCTTGACGACGTCGATTCCGCTGCTCAGCCCGTCGAGCGAACCGAGTGGCCCAGCACCGGTCCAGGGCCGACAGGGAACCGTCACGTCCCCCTGGACGGGCCAGCCCTCCCCGTCGGGGCCGTTGCGGTCGCCGCCGACGCGTCCGCCCACCGGACCGCAACCGGTCCAGCCGTCGGGTCCGCTGTCGACATCCCCGTCCGGGCCGCAGCCGCGCTACCCGACCGGCGGGCAACCGGCCGCTCCGCCCAGCGGGTCGCACTCGGCACCGCAGATCTACCGGGCACCACCGGCGAAAGCGGCTCCGGCCCCCGCGGCCGGACCCGAGACCATGCGCGTCAGCGCTGATGCGTCGAACCTTGCGACCTCGATGTTGAAGATCCTGCGACCGGGTAAAGCGGAGTCGATGCCCGGCGCGATCAAGATCGGCCGCGCCAACGACAACGACATCGTCATTCCCGAGGTCCTCGCATCACGTCACCACGCCACCCTTATCCCGACGCCGCGCGGCACCGAGATTCATGACAACCGCAGCATCAACGGCACTTTCGTCAACGGATCGCGGGTCGACGTGGCGGTGCTGCAGGAGGGCGACGTCGTCACGATCGGCAACATCGACCTTGTCTTCGCGGGCGGCACGCTGGCTCGCCGCGACGAGGCCGCGACCGCGACGCGCACCGGTGGCCTCGACGTGCGTCGGGTGACGTGGACGATCGACAACAACAAGACGCTGTTGGACGACATCTCGCTGGGCGCGCTGCCCGGAACGCTGACGGCCGTCATCGGTCCATCGGGCGCCGGGAAGTCGACGTTCGCCAGGTTGGTGGCCGGGTACACCAGCCCGACCAACGGCACGGTGGCCTTCGAGGGCCACAACGTTCACGCCGAATACGCCTCGCTGCGCAGCAGAATCGGCATGGTGCCGCAGGACGACGTCGTGCACGGTCAGCTGACCGTGCAACAGGCGCTGATGTATGCGGCCGAACTGCGGCTGCCGCCGGACACCACCAAGGAGGACCGTGCCCAGGTGGTGGCCCGGGTGCTCGAGGAACTCGAGATGAGCCAGCACCTGCAGACGCGAGTGGACAAATTGTCGGGCGGCCAGCGCAAGCGCGCGTCGGTGGCCCTGGAGTTGCTGACCGGGCCGTCGCTGCTGATCCTGGACGAGCCGACCTCCGGTCTGGACCCCGCCCTGGACCGGCAGGTCATGACGATGCTGCGGCAGTTGGCCGACGCGGGCCGGGTGGTCCTCGTGGTCACCCACTCGCTGACGTACCTCGACGTCTGCGATCAGGTTCTGCTGCTCGCCCCCGGCGGCAAGACCGCGTTCTGCGGGCCGCCCAGCCAAATCGGCCCGGCGATGGGAACCACCAACTGGGCCGACATCTTCAGTTCGGTCGCCGGCGACCCCGACGCGGCCAAAGCGCGGTACCTGGCGCAGACGGGCCCGCCCCCGCCGCCGCCACCGGCGGAGAAACCCGCCGAGCTGGGCGATCCGCCGCAAACCAGCCTCGTCCGGCAGTTCTCCACGATCGCGCGGCGACAGATTCGGTTGATCGTCAGCGACCGCGGCTACTTTGCTTTCCTTGCGCTGTTGCCGTTCATCATGGGCTCGCTGTCGATGTCGGTGCCCGGCGACGTCGGATTCGGCATTCCCAATCCCATGGGTGACGCGCCGACCGAGCCCGGGCAGATCTTGGTGCTGCTCAACGTCGGTGCGGTCTTCATGGGGACGGCACTGACCATCCGGGATCTCATCGGCGAGCGCGCCATCTTCCTGCGTGAGCAGGCGGTCGGGCTGTCCACCAGCGCCTACCTGCTGGCGAAGGTCTGCGTCTACACCGTGTTCGCGATCGTTCAGTCGGCGATCGTCACCGCCATCACGTTGCTCGGCAAGGGTGGCCCGACCCAGGGCGCCGCGGCGCTGGGCAAGCCCGGACTGGAGCTGTTCGTCGATGTCGCGGCGACGACGGTCGCCTCGGCGATGCTCGGGTTGGCGCTGTCGGCCATCGCCAAGTCCAATGACCAGATCATGCCGCTGCTCGTCGTGGCGGTCATGTCGCAGCTGGTGTTCTCCGGCGGCATGATTCCGGTGACCGCGCGCATCGGGCTGGACCAGATGTCTTGGGCCACACCGGCGCGGTGGGGTTTCGCGACGTCGGCCTCCACTGTCAATTTGATTCACCTGGAGCCCGGACCCCAGGTGCCGAAGGATTCACACTGGCATCACAATGCCGGCACCTGGTGGTTCGACATGGCCATGCTGGTGGTGATCAGCGTTTTCTACCTGTGCTTCGTGCGCTGGAAGATTCGCCTCAAGGGAGGCTAGGCACCCTTGCGGACCACATGGTCGGCGGCTGTGTGCATCCGGTCCGACAGTTGCAGCAGATCATGCTCGCCCACGCCGTGGGGCATCGTGTATGCCAGCCGCCGCAGTTCGACGGCGCAATTGCGCAACTCCTCGCGGAGGCGCGTCTCGATGGTGGGCATGCCCAAAATTTTCGCAGGCCCCGCGCCGATCCGCGATGGCAGCGAAGTGTTTTAACGGGAGTTTGACAGCGTTTTTACAGTCGGGGCTCCCAACTTGCGCGGCGTGGCGGCGACCAGCGTCCGCTCCTCACGCTCGAGCGGTCGACGAGAAGGGTGAGGCTGCCTCCCTCCCTCCGGTTTCACTTCTGCGCATCCCGTGGCCAGCACCTACAGTTGGAACCTGTGTTGAGCCGTAAAGGTGGGACGGTGGCCGCGATATGCGGTGTGGCCGTTGTTACCTTGGCCGTCGCGGGTATTGGCGATTTCGACAAGCCGCTGACCGTCGCAACGAGCGCATCATCCGGTGTGGCGCCGGCACCCCCGTCGCCCGGGCACAGCCCCGCTGGTGGCGGCGCGCTGCCGGTGCAACCTGTCGGTGGCGGCGGCTGCATCATCGGCTGGAACTGCGGGTGTCTTCGGTTCCAAACTTGTCCCACCCCGCACCCGCGTGCCGGCACTCAGCACGACCACCAACACGCTTCTTCTGGCGCTCAGACTCCGTAGTCGCTTCCCCACCAGTACGTGGCTGCCAAAACGACGCGCGCTTTTCCTATCATTTGGGAATGAGCGCCGGCGGGCTGGACACCGTGGGCTCGCCGGCTTTCAGCGACGAGGACCCGGCCCGGTTTCGCGCGGCCGGCTGGTGGTCCGACACCACGCTGTCGGATGCGGTACGCCGCAACGCAATACGGTCGCCGGACCGTCCCGCCTATGTCGACCACGCCGGCACGTCGTTGACGTGGCGTGAATTCGACGATGCGGCAACCAATCTGGCCGAACAACTGACCGCCACCGGCATCGCGCGGGGGGATCGAGTCGCGGTCTGGCACGGCGACTCCGCGGCGATTCACGCGCTGTTCGTGGCAATCGAACGCTGCAGCGCGGTGGTCGTCGGCGTCGGCGCGCGCGCCGGCACCCGCGAGGTCGCCGCGATACTGCGCGCTGCGCGGCCAAAGGTCCTGATCAGCGACCACCAGCGGCGCGAGCTCGCAGCGGGTATGACCATCGAGTCGATGACCTTGAGTCACGACGCCGGCGGCCTGCGCCTGGACATCGATGTGGAGCCCAGCTCACCGGGCACCGATTCCGGGCTCGGTGCCGACGATGTCTTCCTGATCAACTCCACGTCCGGGACCACCGGGCTGCCCAAGTGCGTCGTGCACACGCAGAATCGGTGGTTCTACTTTCACCAGAAGGCCGTCGCGAACGGGCTGCTGACGCAAGACGACATCTTCTTGCCGGTCATACCCACGCCCTTTGGCTTCGGAATATGGACCAGCCACACCACGCCGATCCACCTCGGTGCCACCGCGGTAATCCTGGAACGCTTCGCACCGAAGACCGCATGTGAGGCGATAGCCCAGCACCGCGTCACCGTATTGTGCTGTGTCAGTACGCAATTGACGATGCTAATGGCCGACCCCGCCTGCCGGGAGTACGACCTCAGCACCTTGCGGGTCGTCTTCGCCGGCGGCGAGGCGTTACCGTATCGGCCTGCCGTCGACTTCGAGCGACTCACGGGCGCAAAGATTCTGCAGTTCTACGGCTCGAACGAGACCGGACTGCTCAGCGGAACCACGCTGGACGACTCGCCGCAGCGCCGGCTCCGCACCGGGGGCAGGATCGTGCCCGAGATGGCGGTCCGGCTCTTCGACGGCGACCGCGACGTCACCGGAACGGGGCGTGGGCAGCCCGCATGCCGCGGCCCGGCGACGAGCCTGGGCTACCTCGACGGCATCGACCACGACCAGCTGTTCACCAGCGACGGTTGGATGCGCATGGGCGACATCTGCGAAATCGACGCGGACGGTTACCTGAGTGTCACGGGCCGAACATCCGACTTCATCGTGCGAGGCGGCAAGAACATCAGCGCCGCACAGGTCGAGGACGCGGTGATGACGCACCCCGCGATCGCGCTCGCGGCCGCGGTGGCCATGCCCGATGCGGTGTTCGGCGAAAAAGTCTGCCTCTACGCCGAACTCGCAGATTCGCAGGCCATCGACTTGCCCGAACTCGTCAACCACCTGCTGGCACTGGGGGTTTCCAAGGAACTGCTGCCGGAACGACTCATCGTCGTCGACGAACTTCCCCGATCGTCCGGAGGAAAGATCGCCAAAGGCGAGCTCCGCCGCGATATCCGAGTAAGGATGGAGGCCGATCATGAACGCTCCTGAGGCACGGCGAGGCGGTCTGGAGGTGTGGGCGCCCTCCGTGGTGCCCCCGATCCCGGAACTGTCCGACGAGCAGGCGCTCGCGGTGGCGTTTCGCCACCTGGCCGGCATTGGCTTCGCCGAGAACATGGCCGGACACATCACTTGGCAGCCCGATGGGCACACCGACATGTTCGTCAACCCGTGGGGACTGTGGTGGGCCGAACTCACCGCCTCGGATATCTGCGTGGTCGACGGCGACGCGCGGGTAGTGCGGGGCCGTTGGGACGTGACGCCCGCGATCCACATCCACACCGAACTGCACCGGGTCCGCGAAGACGCCCGGGTCGTCATCCACAACCACCCCTACTATGTCTGCGTGCTGGCCGCGCTCGGCAGGCTGCCCGAATTGGTGCACCAGACCGGTGCGCTCTTTCTGGATGACCTGTGTCTGGTCGACACGTACGACGGCGAAATCGACACCCCCGCCCGTGCGGCCGATCTCGCTGCCCGCATCGGCGGCGCCAACCTGACGATTCTGGCCAATCACGGCGTCATCGCGACCGGAAGCAACCTGGCCCAAGCGGTCTATCGCGCGGCATCGATCGAACGGGTCTGCAAGCTGGCCTACGACGTCATGCTCACCGGCGCCGCGCCGGTGAAGATGACCTGGCCGGACATGGCGGGCATGCAACGGTCGCTGATCGAACGGGCCGCCGACGTGTACTGGGCGGGGGCGGTCCGCATGGCCATCAAGGCCGATCCCGATGTGCTCAGGTGAACCCGCCGTCGAGTGTGCACGGAGGGCGGCGCAACCACACACTCGCAGCCGTCACCGCACACTCGACGTGAAAGGCGATCGCAGACCATGAAATCGATCGACGAGTTGGCCGCCAATCTGAACTTCACCACCGCCAGGACCGGTGAGGATCGCGCCGTCACGTTTCTTCCGGACCCGCCCCGCGCACCCCGGCGCTACACGGTGATCTCGGTGGACGATCACATCGTCGAACCGCCGGATACGTTCGCCGGACGCCTGCCCCGCAAGTTCGCCGATCGTGCGCCCAAAGTGGTGGACACCGCGGAAGGCGGGCAGACGTGGGTCTACGACGGCCGCGAATTGCCCAATGTCGGGTTCAACGCCGTGGTGGGGCGGCCGGTGGCCGAATACGGATTCGAGCCCGTCAGATTCGACGAGATGCGCAGGGGCGCATGGGATATCCATGAGCGCGTCAAAGACATGGACCTCAACGGCATCTACGCATCGCTCAACTTTCCGTCGTTCCTGCCGGGGTTCGCCGGGCAGCGGCTGCAACAGGTGACCACGGATCGCGACCTCGCGCTGGCCGCCGTGCGCGCCTGGAACGATTGGCACCTCGAGGTGTGGGCGGGGTCCTATCCCGAACGGATCATTCCCTGCCAGCTGCCGTGGCTGCTGGACCCGGAGCTGGGCGCACAGATGATTCGCGAGAACGCCGAGCGTGGATTTCACGCGGTGACGTTCAGCGAGAACCCCGCGATGCTCGGATTGCCGAGCATCCACTCGGGTCATTGGGATCCGATGATCGCGGCATGCGCCGAGACCGGCACCGTCGTCAATCTCCACATCGGTTCGTCGGGCTCGTCGCCGTCCACCACCGACGACGCGCCGCCGGACGTGCAGGGCGTGCTGTTCTTCGCCTACGCGATCTCGGCGGCGGTCGACTGGTTGTACTCCGGCCTGCCCAGCAGGTTCCCGGAACTCAAAATCTGCTTGTCCGAGGGCGGAATCGGCTGGGTGGCAGGTTTACTCGACCGCCTCGATCACATGCTCAGCTATCACGCAATGTACGGCACCTGGCAGGCGCTCGGCGAGAGTCTGTCGCCCGCAGAGGTTTTCACCCGCAACTTCTGGTTCTGCGCGGTGGAGGACAAGTCCTCGTTCGTGCAACGCGACCGGATCGGTGTGGACAACATCATGTTGGAAGCCGACTATCCACATTGCGACTCGACGTGGCCGCACACTCAACAAACGATCCACGAAGAAATCGGTGACCTACCGGCCGATGCGATCCGCAAGTTCACCTGGGAGAACGCGTCGCGCCTGTACCAGCACCCGGTGCCGGTCGAGGTACAGCAGAATCCCGACGCATTCTGACGGCCGCGCTGGTGTGGCCTCTTCGCTCGCGTTTTGGGCCGCCGATGCCGGGGTAACCCCCCTTCGGCGATTTTGCGGCCGGTCGCGCGATCGTCACTGAAGTCGCACAGAGTGGCGGGGCAGATGAATACTCTCGTGTTGCTCGCTGGCCGGTACGAGATGCACAGCAGGCTGGGCCTTGGTGGCATGGCCGAGGTTCGCGACGGCTGGGACACCCGATTGCACCGGCCGGTCGCCATCAAACTCCTGCACCCGGTGCTGAGTGCCCAGAACGGCATCCGGAACCGGTTCGACGCCGAGGCCCGCGCGGCCGCGGCGCTCAACCACCCGAACATCGTCGCCGTTCACGACATCGGCGAGCACGACGGCACACCGTTCATCGTGATGGAACGGTTGCCCGGAGAGAGCCTGGCCGACGAGATCGCCGCCGGTCCGCTCTCGCCGGCGCGGACCCATGCCATGCTCGACAACGTCCTCGCCGCGCTGACCGCGGCGCACAACGCCGCGATCCTGCACCGCGATATCAAACCCGGAAACATCCTGCTCGCAGCGGGCGGCGAGATCATGAAGGTCGCGGACTTCGGGATCGCCAAGACCCCGGAGGCCACCAACACGCTGACCGGCCACATCGTCGGGACCATCGCGTATCTGAGCCCCGAGCGTCTCGCCGGTGCGCCCGCGTGCGTGGCCGACGACCTCTATGCGGTCGGTGTCGTCGGCTATGAAGCGCTCGCCGGGCATCGCCCGTTCCCGCAAGAGAACGTGGCCGCGCTGGCCAGCGCCATCTTGCATGGTCGGCCGCCCCCACTTGCCGGGCTGCGGCCCGACGTCCATCCCGGCCTGATAGCGGTGATCGAACGCGCGATGGCCCGTGACCCGCGACAGCGGTTTGACAGCGCCGAGGAGATGCGGGCCGCCCTGCACGGCGGTCCGATCGCGCCCGCGGCGGGCGTGCGGGTCGCCCCGCCGCGGCGTCCAGCCACCAAGGTGCTGGACGGTCCGCCACCCGGGTTGGTCACGAACACGTTTTTCCCTGCGCTAGTCCCGCCGATGAGGGTCACCCGCAGGAAGGTGCTGGGTGCCCTGGCGGTCTTGGCCGTCCTGATCCTGATCCCGCTGGCGTTCGCGCTCGATGCGTCGTCCTCGCACGCGCCCACCAAACCCGTGACCACCAGCACGCCCGTGCCCGTTCCCGTCAGCAATCCCGCGCCGCCGCCGACGCCGACGGCACCGCCTCCGGCCCCGCCATGGCACGGCCCCGGCAAAGGCCACGGCAAGGGGCACGGCGGCGGGGGAGACTAGCGACCGCGCGCGGGGCGCCGATCAGAGCTCGGATGCCAATCGTCGCAGAATGTCGGCCGTCGGCTCCGCGGTCGCGTGGCGGTACCCGGTGCCCGCCCACAGATGGACGTAGTCGGGTTTGCCTGCGGCCGCGGCGGCTTTGCGCATTGCGGTGGTGAGGTAGTGAATCGCCGGATAGCCCAGGGGCGCCTCCGCCTCGTGCGCGTCGATGAACGCGTTGCGCAGGCCGCGGGCCGGCCGGCCGGTGAAGGCGCGAGTGATCACCGTCTCGGTGTATGCGGGGTCGGTGAGGGCCGCCTGGTGGGTGGCCGAGGCGCCGCTTTCGGCGGCACGAAGCAGGACCGTTCCGACCGCTGCCGCCGCGGCGCCCGCGCGAATGACGTCGGCCACCGCGGCCGGAGTGGCGAGCCCACCGGTGGCGATCACGGGCAACGGCACGGCCGCGGTGATCTGTTTGACGAGGTCGGCGATCGGGACCGGCGTCAACGGTGTCCGCGGCGAAAGCGTGGCCGAATGCCCGCCCGCGGCCGCCGCCTGCACGGCAAGCATGTCGACGCCCGCCTCGTGGGCTTGGGTCGCCTCCTCGACGGTTGTAACCGTTTGAACGACAACGCTATTCGCCTGTTGCAGCGCGGCGATCACGCCGCGCGGCGGTATCCCGAACGTGAACGACACCATCGGCACCGGATCGTCGAGCAACAGCGTGATCTTCTCGTCGAAGGCGTCGACGTCCTCGATCGGCTCGGACGGCACGGTCACGCCGAACTGGTCGGCCTCCCTCTGGATGGTTGCGGCGTACACCCGATAGCTGTCGGGGTCAACCGGTAGCGGATTGGGGGCAAACAGGTTGATACCGAACGGGATTCCCTCGGTGCGAACGCTCTTGATCTCGGCTTCGACAGCCTCCACCCGCTTGTAGCCGGCCGCGAGGAAACCCAGACCACCCGCGCGGGTCGCCGCCGACACCATCGCCGGGGTCGTCGGGCCACCCGACATTGGGGCGGCGACCAACGGAATGGACATCCCAAACTGCTGCAGCATCCAATGACCATATCTGCGACGGCGGGGCGGCAGAAGTTCCCTTCGGCCGCCAGACCTGACAGGATGCTTGACCGTGACGCGGCCCAACTTCTTGGTCATCGTGGCAGACGATTTGGGGTTTTCCGATATCGGTGCCTTCGGCGGTGAGATCAACACGCCGAATCTCGACCGGCTCGCCTACGCCGGAATCCGGCTCACCGATTTTCATTCGGCGCCGGCCTGCTCGCCCACCCGCGCGATGTTGTTGACCGGAACCGATCACCACATCGCCGGCATCGGAACGATGCTCGAGGTCGCGATCCCCGAATTCCAGGGCGCGCCCGGCTACGAGGGCTATCTGAACGATCGCGTCGTCGCGTTGCCGGAGCTGCTGCGTGACGCCGGATACCTGACGCTCATGTCGGGCAAATGGCACCTGGGCGACACGATCGAGACCTCGCCGTGGGCTCGCGGATTCGAGCGGTCGTTCGCGCTGTTGCCGGCCGGCGCCAGCCATTACGGCGGTGCCGCGGCTGAGGGATTCGCGCCGGTGCCAAGGCTTTACACCGAGGATGACCAGTTCGTCACGGTCGACGAGAACTTCTACTCATCGGACTTCTACACCGACACCCTGCTGCGCTACTTCCGCGAACGTGCCGAACGCCCCGACGATCGGGACCGACCGTTCTTCGCCTACCTGCCCTTCCAAGCGCCCCACTGGCCCCTGCAAGCACCCGACGAATCCATCGCCACCTACCGCGGGCGCTACGACGCGGGTCCGGACGCGCTGCGCGAGGCTCGCTTGGCAGCGCTCACACGACTCGGCCTGTGCCCACCCGACGTCACCCCGCACCCCGTCGTCGCCGACGGCGCCCCGGAGTGGGCCGACATGACCGCGGAGCAGCGCGCGCTCTCGGCCCGCAGCATGGAGGTCTACGCCGGGATGGTCGACCGGATGGACTGGAATATCGGGCGGGTGATCGACTACCTGGCCGGCACCGGCGAACTCGACGACACGGTCGTGATCTTCTTGTCCGACAACGGCGCCGAGGGCGCGATCGTCGAGGCGATGCCGCTGCATGGCGCCCGTATCGCCGCGCAAATCGAGAAGTACTACGACAACAGCCTCGACAACCTCGGGCGACCCACCTCGTACATCTGGTACGGGCCGCGCTGGGCCCAGGCCGCCACGGCGCCGTCGCGGCTGCACAAAGCGTTCACCACCGAAGGCGGAATCCGGGTGGTCGGGTTCGTCACCTGGCCCGGCTTCGACCGGCAGCGCGAGATCGGCACCGCCTTCGCGACGGTGATGGACATCGCCCCGACCGTCCTGGAACTCGCCAGCGCCACGCATCCGGGCACCAGCTACCGCGGCCGCGAAATAGCACCCATGCGCGGCAGGTCGCTGGTGCCGTATCTCTCGGGCGACACCGACGCGGTGCACGAGGGCGAGACCGGCACCGGTTGGGAGTTGTTCGGCCGCCGCGCCATTCGCCAGGGCGACTGGAAGGCGCTGTGGCTGCCACCGCCGTACGGCCCGGGAACCTGGCAGCTCTACCACCTCGCGGCCGATCCCGGTGAAATCGACGACCTGGCCGCCGCCCGGCCCGAGAAGCTGTCCGAACTGCTCGAGCTATGGGATCGCTACGTCAAGGAGAGCGGCGTGATTCTCGATCCCGTCTCGGTTTTCGAAATCGACACCCAATTGCTCGGCTGAAATCACCACGTACGCTGAGCGCTGATGGTCGACGAAACTACGTGCGCGATTATCGGCGGCGGCCCGGCCGGGATGATCCTCGGGCTGTTATTGGCTCGGGCGGGTGTGGACGTCACCCTGCTGGAAAAGCACGGCGACTTCCTGCGCGACTTCCGCGGCGACACCGTGCATCCCACCACGCTGCGGCTGCTCGACGAGCTGGGCTTGTGGGAGCGCTTCTCGGAGCTGGACTACAGCGAGGTCCGCAAGGCGAAGTTCGAGTCGAATGGCCGCTCGGTGACGTACGTCGACTTCGAGCGGCTGCGCCAACCCCATCCCTTCATCGCCATGGTGCCGCAGTGGGACCTCCTCAACCTGCTGGCCGAGGCCGCCCAGGCCGAGCCGACCTTCACGTTGCGGATGAAGACCGAAGTCACCGGGTTGCTGTGGGAAGGCGGCAAGGTCGCCGGCGTGCGCTACGAAGGGCCCGAGGGCCCGGGTGAATTGCGGGCCGAGCTGACGGTGGCGTGCGACGGCCGGTGGTCGATCGCGCGGCGTGACGCCGGACTCAAGACCAAAGAATTCCCGGTGAACTTCGACGTGTGGTGGTTCAGGTTGCCGCGGGACGGCGATGAGCAATTCACCTTCTTGCCTCGCTTGGCCCCCGGCAAGGCCCTGGTCGTGATCCCGCGCAAAGGCTACGACCAGATCGCCTACCTCGGGCCCAAGGGGGCCGACGCGCAGTTGCGCGCACGCGGCATCGAGGCCTTCCGGCGCGACGTCGACGCGCTACTGCCCGATGCGGGCGTGTCGGTAGCGGCGCTCACCTCCATGGACGACATCAAGCACCTCGACGTCCACGTGAATCGGTTGCGCCGCTGGCACACCGACGGGCTGCTGTGCATCGGCGACGCCGCGCACGCGATGTCTCCGCTGGGCGGGGTCGGCATCAATCTGGCCGTCCAAGACGCCGTCGCGGCGGCGACGATCCTGGCCGAACCGCTGCGGCGGCACCGCGTCACGGATCGCGACCTGGCCGCCGTCCGGCGGCGCCGGGTCGTTCCCACCGTGGTGACCCAGGCGGTGCAACGGGTGTTGCAGAGGGGGCTGCTTGGCCCGCTGCTGCGCGGCGCGGACCCCACCCCACCGGACGCCCTGCTGGGCCTGGTGCAGCGGCTGCCGTGGCTGTCGGTGGTGCCCGCATATTTCGTCGGCGTCGGGGTTCGACCCGAGCACGCGCCCGCATTCGCGCGGCGCGGATCCGCCTGACCGGGTGTGCACTGAGGGATTTTGCGTGTGCGCGTGGGGCGCCGTGGACGCACACTCGAAGCCCTGGACGCACACTCGACGGGCGCAGCGGAATGAGCCGCGTCAGCTGCTAGCGTCGGTCCGTGTCTGAACTCCTACGGATCGGCATTCTCGGAGCGGCCCGCATCGCGCCGTTGGCGCTCACCAACCCCGCCAAGGACAACCCCGAGGTCGACGTGACCGCGGTCGCGGCGCGTGATGTGGCGCGTGCCCAAGCCTTCGCCGCCAAGCACGACATCGCCCGGGTGCACGACGACTACGACAAGCTGATCGCCGACCCGGGCATCGATGCCATCTACAACCCGCTGCCGAATGGCTTGCACGGCAAATGGACCCGGGCCGCGCTCGCCGCCGGCAAACATGTGCTGTGCGAAAAGCCGTTCACCGCCAACGCCGCCGAGGCCCGCGAGGTCGCCGAACTGGCCGCGAAGTCCGATCGGGTGGTGATGGAGGCGTTCCACTACCGCTACCACCCGCTGACATTGCGGGTCGAGCAGATCATCGCGTCGGGGGAGCTGGGCAAGCTGCAGCGGGTGGAGGCCGCGCTGTGCTTCCCGCTGCCGAAGTTCTCCGACATCCGCTACAACTATTCCCTCGCCGGCGGCGCGACCATGGACGCCGGATGCTACGCGGTGCACATGGTCCGCACGTTCGGCGGTTCGACCCCGGAAGTCGTTTCCGCGCAAGCGAAATTGCGCGATCCCCGCGTCGACCGGGCCATGACCGCCGAGTTGCGGTTCGCCGAGGGGCACACCGGCCGGATTCGCTGTTCGATGTGGTCGACGCGCCTGCTGCAGATCAGCGCCAAGGTCGTCGGCGACCGGGGCGAGCTACGGGTGCTCAACCCGGTGATGCCCGCCTATTTTCATCGGCTCTCGGTCCGTTCGTCGGCCGGCAGACGCACCGAGCGATTCCCGCGCCGCGCGTCCTATGCGTATCAGCTCGACGCTTTCGCCGGGGCGGTGCTGCGCGGCGGGCCGATCAAGACGACACCCGAAGACGCGGTCGATAACATGAGCGTGATCGATGCGATCTATCGCGCCGCT
Organism: Mycobacterium sp. SP-6446; assembly: GCF_001954045.1. Classification (NCBI taxonomy): domain Bacteria; kingdom Bacillati; phylum Actinomycetota; class Actinomycetes; order Mycobacteriales; family Mycobacteriaceae; genus Mycobacterium; species Mycobacterium sp. SP-6446. Next base: position 19,938 of record NZ_MBEM01000067.1, read on the forward strand.
GGCCTCCCGCTGCGCGAACCGACCCGATCGTAACCCGTTCACCCAGTCGACATTTCGGCCAACAAACGACGGGCCGCAGCCACGCACGGGCGCAGCCGGTCGATAGGACCGACGCCCGCGAGCGCCAGCGAGCGTCGGGGTACTTCGAGTTCGATCACGATGTCCGGCGGCAGTGCGGCCAGGATGTCGCGTAGCGGTAATTCGCCTTCACCGGGAACCATGCGCTCGTACATGGCTTCCTCCATGTAGTTGTCCAGGCGCGGCGCCAGCGTGGTGTCGTTGAGTTGGGCGTAGCCGATGTGTCCGGGTTCCAAGGCCGAAAGGTCCGCGGCGCCGGACCCCGAGCGCACCAGATGCATGGTGTCGATCAACAGCCGGAAATCGGGTCGCCCGACGTGTTCCAGGGCGGCGACCGCGGTGGGCAGGTCGCCGACGGTCAGGCCGGGTACCGGTTCGACGTTGGTTTCGATGTCGCGCTGCGCACCGAGTTCGGTCAGTGCGGCGAATTGGTCGAACGTGTGGCTGAGATCGGGATCGAGGCTGACCACGTTGATCCGGGGCACGCCGAGCTCGGCCAGTGTGTCCAGGTCCGAGCGGAAATCGCGCATATCGGCCCCGGGCAGCACGAGGAACCCGTCGCCGAGCGTGATCGTCACACCGCGGTCGTTCATCGCCGCGCGCAGTTCCTTCCTCTCGGCGGGGTCCTTCAGCGAGAATGGCCGAAAGCCGAGCGGCACCAACGGCTGTCCCTGCACGATGGTCGAGATGTGCCGGCAGCCAAGGTCTGCCGCGACACCGACGAACTCCACTGGCGGAAGCGCGAAAACGCTGAGGAAGCCGACGGCGAGCTCGGTCACGCGGGGCGGCCCGCGAGTTGCGCCAACTGATCCGCGGCCTGAACGGTCTGCGTGGTCAGCGCGATCTGTCCGGAAGCGACCTGATACTCGATCAACGGGGCTTCCAGGACGAGATCGTCACGGATGAAGGCAACGTGGTCGTGCAGATTCGCGGCGGTGAACGACGCCCAGGCGGCCGCCGACGGCTGATCCAGCGTCAGTAACACCTCGTAGAAACCGGCGGTCAGCGACTTGGGTGGGTCCACCTGAATCAGCCCGAGCCGCATCGCCTCCGGGCCCAACGTATAGGCGGTGGTGCGGGCGAGGTCACAGGCAGTCAGGACCTTGTCGGGCGCGGCGGGGACGGTCGGATTCGCGGCGGGGCACTTGTCGGGCGAGGTCGGTTGCGACTTCTGCACCTTCCGAACCGGCAAGGGCTGGATGTTGACGGGCGCCGCCACCGATTGAGTCGTTGCGGGCGGAGCCGTGGTGGTCGAGGTGGTGGATGACGCCGGGTGCTGAGTCGTGTGGCACCCACACGTCACCGCGCCGAGCAGCACGACGCTCGCCATCGCTTTGTTTGCCGCTTTCTTTGCCGGCCCCACCGCACTCCTTTCGCAAACGGGATCAAGCCGATCGTAGCGGCAGGTTCTTTACCGACACTACGAACATAGAGTAATGTCGGCCGTCTCATGGCCAGATACACGCCGGCCGCGGCGAGACGACGAAAGCCCAATCCCGTGGAGCGCCGCCGCGAGCTTTGCGATGTGGCGATCCAACTACTGGCCGACGACGGGGCCAAGGGACTGAGCCATTTGAAGGTGGACCGCAAGGCCCGTGTGCCCGACGGCACCACTTCCTTCTACTTCCGGACCCGTTCGGCGCTGCTGCGTGCCGTCGCGGAACGACTGGCCGAGCTGGACCTCGCAAGCCTGCAGTCCGTCGCCGACACCGCCGATGGCCGCGGCGACAACCCCTCGCCGTCGCGATTGTCACAGGTGGTGATCCAAGCCGGCGCCGAGCCGCAGTTGTCCCGAACGAAGGCACGCTACGAGCTGACATTGCAGGCCGTGCGCGATCCAGCGATGGCCGCCATCCTGCAACAGGCCACCGATGGGTTCACCAAGTTGCACCGGGAAATTCTGGTACAACTCATGCCGCACGGCGCCGAATTGGAGTCGGCGGTCGTCGACGATTTGAGCAACATCACGCTGACGTTCATCAACGGGCTGCTACTGCGATTCGCCCACGGCGACAGGATCATTGACAGCCCGGAACGACTCGACCGGATCTTGGCGGCGATCGCTACGGGCGTGCTGAAGAGTCCGGACAAGGGGCGCTTGACCGGTTCGGCCGGCCCGCGCCAACGGAAACGCTAATGGTAGGAGGCATTTCGTGACGGTGAGCACCGACAGCCAGGTTCATTTCGACCCATACGACGTCGATCTGATCGCTGACCCGTATCCGATGTTTGCCCGCCTGCGCGACGAGGCGCCGCTGTATTACAACGCCGAATACGACTTCTACGCGTTGAGCCGCTACGCCGATGTCAGCAAGGCGCTCATCGACCACGGCACCTACAGCTCCGCCCGCGGCGTGATCCTCGAGCTGATCAAGGCCAACCTCGAAATCCCCTCGGGCATGCTCATTTTCGAAGACCCCCCGATCCACGACGTGCACCGCAAGCTGCTGTCGCGCATGTTCACCCCGCGCAAGATCAACGCGCTGGAGCCTTTGATCCGGGATTTCTGCGCGCAGTTGCTGGATCCGCTGGTGGGTTCGGGGCGGTTCGACTTCGTCACCGATCTCGGCGCGATCATGCCGATGAAGGTGATCAGCATGCTGCTCGGCATCCCCGAGGACGATCAGGAGTACATCCGCGACCGGGGCAACGCGCAGCTGCGCACGGAAGCCGGCAAGCCCATGAAGGCCGCTGAGCAGGGCCTGTCCGTCGGCGAACAGTTCGAGGCCTACATCGACTGGCGCGCCGAGCATCCGTCCGACGACATCATGACCGAGCTGCTCAACGTCGAGTTTGTCGACGAAACCGGCACGACGCGCCGCCTGACGCGCGAGGAAATCCTCGTGTATCTCAACGTCGTCGCAGGTGCGGGAAACGAAACGACGACCCGCCTGATCGGTTGGGCGGGGAAGGTTCTTGCCGAACATCCCGATCAGCGCCGCGAACTCGTCGAAAACCCCGCGCTGATCCCGCAGGCCATCGAGGAGCTGTTGCGCTTCGAGCCGCCGGCGCCGCACATGGCACGGTATGTGACCCGTGACGTCGCGCTGTATGACCGCACGGTGCCCGAGGGCAGCGTGATTATGATGCTCCTCGGCGCGGCGTGCCGCGACGAGCGCCAGTTCGGGCCGGACGCAGGCGAATTCGACATCCATCGCGAGGCCCGGCCGCACCTCACCTTCAGTGTGGGCACCCACTTCTGTCTCGGTTCGGCGCTGGCGCGTCTGGAAGGCCGCGTCGCGCTCGAAGAAATCCTGAAGCGCTTCCCCGAGTGGGAGATCGATATGAGCAACGCCAAGCTCAGCCCGACATCGACGGTGCGGGGTTGGGAGTCCCTGCCGTCGTTGCTGCCTACATGACCCATAACAGAAGTGGAGAGAACCCATGCCTGAGTACGACTATGTGAAGCTGAAGAAGGAAGCGGAGCAGTACATCAAATTCGAGAAGGACAAGAAGAACAGGATCGCCTACATCACCTTCGATCGTCCCGACGCGCAGAACTCCACCACCCTGGGGATGCGGCAGAACTATGCCGATCTGATCCACAAGTGCAACGTGGACGACGACGTCAAAGTCGTCGTGATCCGCGGCGAGGGTGAGGATTTCGGTAGCGGTGGCGATTTGCCCGAACAGCGCCCCATGCTGGAGAACCCCGGCATGCCGCTGCTGCACGAGCTCGCGATCAACGACGACGACGTCAAGTACCCGCCGGGCGGCTCGTACCGCTATCTGTCCACCGTCACCGATTTCTATGCCAAGGCCCCCGCGGGAAACCGGCCGCTGCAGGAACTGCGCAAGATCAGCATCATCGAGGCCAAGGGCTATTGCTACGGATGGCATTTCTATCAGGCCGGCGACGCCGATTTGGTGATCTCCTCCGACGACGCCCTGTTCGGTCACCCAGCGTTCCGCTACGTCGGGTGGGGTCCGCGGCTGTGGTGGTGGGCCGAGACGATGGGTCTGCGGAAGTTCTCCGAAATGCTGTTCACCGGGCGGCCTTTCAGCGCAAAGGAGATGTATGAGTGCGGCTTCGTCAACAGCGTGGTCCCGCGCGAGAAACTCGAAGACGAGACGCTGAAGTACGCGATGGCGTGCTCGCGCTCCCGTCCGACGGACACCGTCGCGGTGCAGAAGACCTTCCTGGAGCTCTACAAGCAGCACAAGGGCGAGTACTTCGGGAGCCTGCTCACCGGCATGGTCGAGGGCATGCTCCCGCTGATCGCCAACGACCGGGACAACGAGGTCGACCTCACCGAGGGAACCTTCGGCAAGGGACTCAACAATGTGGTGAAGGACAACGATATGAACTTCCCGCCCGAGTGGCGGCTGAGCCGCTCCGGGCGCAAGAAGCCCTGATCTCGTTGCGAGGGCGGGCATGTCGGCGCTGACCGGTGTCAGGGTCATCGAACTGGCGGAGTCGGTCGCGGGGGAGTACTGCGGGAAGCTGCTGGCCGATTTCGGCGCCGAGGTCATCAAGGTCGAAACGCCGGGACGCGGCAGCCGCACCCGGGCGATGGCGCCCGTCCTTGCCGACGGTCCTGACGGCAGTGCGTTGTTCGCCTACCTCAACACCAACAAGCAATCCATCGAGCTTGACGTCGGCGACACCGCGCGCTTACACAAGCTCATCGCCACCGCCGACGCGGTCATCGAGGAGCGCGCGGCCGACTGGTCCGAACGACATCCGGGCGTGGTGTTCTGCTCGATCACGCCCTTCGGCCAAGGCGCGCCCGCCGAATTCGACAACGCCAAGAGCATCAACGTCTTTCATGCCAGCGGCTGGGGATACCACACGCCCAGCCATCCGGATACCTGTCGGCCCCCGCTGCAAGGACCGGGCCGGTTCCTCGCCGACTACGAAGCGGGACTGGAGGCGGCGTTGTGCATCGCGGCATCGCTGTTCGGGCGCGTGCACACCGGCCGGGGTGAGTCCATCGACATTTCCGAGCATGCCGTGCTGGTCTCGCGGGCCGACTCGATCCTGGGCCGATTCATCACCGGCGAGGTCGCGGCCGCGGGCACCCGCGAGGATTACGACCAGCAGGGACCGGCGGCGTTCTTCCCGTGCGCCGACGGCTTCGTCTACCTGTACATGACCAGTCGCGCCCACTGGCAGGGCATCAAGGCGCTGATGGGTCAGCCCGAATGGCTCGACGCGTTCGACGACGACTGGCTGGAATTCTCCGTTACTCCGGAAAAGGTCGCCGCGTTCCGGCGCGGTTTCGCGGAGTGGGCCCGGGGCCTCGCCAAGGAGACCGCGGCCGACCAGGCCCAGCGGCTGGGCGTGCCGTTGGTCCCCGTCAATGGCGCCGCGGATCTGCACCGGGCGCCGCAGTACCGCCATCGTGGTTTCTTCCAGGACGTCACGCATCCGGTCCTGGGTCGGGCGGGATATCCCACGGTGCCGTACACGCTCAGCGCCTCGCCCGCCGAAATCACCACCGCCGCACCCACTCTCGGCGAACACACCGCCGCGGTCTTGGAGCGCCTCGATTCGCCGCGGGCGCCGGCGGCGGCTTCACAACTCAAGCCGGCACAACCCAAGCCGGCACAACCCAAGCCGGCACAACTCAAGCCGCCCAGGAATCCGCGCGGCGGTCCGCTGCAGGGCGTGCGCGTCGTCGAGCTGACCAAGGTGTGGGCCGGCCCGTACGCTGGCAAACTGCTGGCCCTGCTGGGCGCCGAAGTGATCAAGGTCGAAACGGCCGCCCACCCGGAGGAGATGCGGGCCTACGGCGGCACCGACATCAACCACGCCCCCTACTTTCTGAGCATCAACCCCGAAATCCTCAGCGTGGACCTCGACATCAAGTCCCCGGACGACATGGCCCGGCTGCACGAGCTGATCGCCCGCAGCGACATCGTCATCAACAACCTGCGCCCGGGCGCGATGGAGCGGCAGGGCCTGGGCCATGAGCAGCTCACGGCGATCAAGCCGGACATCATCTCGGTGTCGATCAAGATGTGGGGCAACGACGGACCGCTGGGCCACCAAACGGGCTACGCGCCGTGCTTCGCCGCACTGGCCGGCCTCGCGTCGCTGGTCGGCTATCCCGGCGGACCGCCGCTCGGAACGAGCATGCGCTACGGGGATTCCACCGTCGGCGCGGCCGCCGCGTACGCCGCAGTCGTGGCGTTGCTGCATCGCGATCTCACCGGCGCCGGACAATTCGTCGACGTGTCCGCCGTGGAAACCCTGTCGTCGATGATCGGGGATCGCCTCCTCGAACAAAGCCTCACCGGAAAGAGCCTCGGGCCCGACGGCAACAATCACCCCGACATGTGCCCGCACGGCTGCTATCCCTGCTCCGATGGTTCGTGGATCGCCGTCGCGGTGGCCGACGACGACGAATGGCGGCGGCTGTGCGAGGTGCTCGATGCCGCGGGGCGGGCCGCCGATCCGCGCTACCGCACGGCGGCAGACCGGCATGGTCACGCCGACGCGCTCGACGCCGCTCTCGCAGTGCTCACCCGGCACCACGACGCCGAACGGCTGGCCCACCGCCTGCGCGCGGCTGGAGTGGCGGCGACCAAGAGCGCCACTGCCGTCGACGTGATCGGCGATCAGCGTTTGTGGGACCGCGGGCTGTATCGCTTCGTCAGCGACCATCGCGAAGGCCAGCGCCCGGTCCTGGGCCCCTCGTGGCGGCTGGCGCGCGCCCCGGCGCGGATCGCGCGCGGCGCGCCGGACCTGGGCGAGGACAACGACTACGTGCTGCACGAGATACTCGAAGCATGACGGCTGCACTCGCGGGCACCGCGGCGCTGGTGACTGGCGCCAGCGGCGGTATCGGCGCGGCAACGGCGAAAGCGTTGGCGGCACAGGGTGCCGCGGTGGCCCTCCTCGCCCGCCGGGCCGACCGGCTGGCCGAGCTGAAAACCCAGATCGAATCCGCCGGTGGCGCAGCGCTTGTCGTGCCCGCCGACGTCACCGACGCCGACCAGGTCGCCTCCGCGGTGCAGCGCACCGTCGCGGAATGGGGACGCCTCGACATCCTGGTCAACAACGCCGGGCTGATGCAATCCGGGCCCGCGGCCGAGGCGCCATTGCGAGACTGGGACGACATGGTCGCCGTCAACGTGCAAGGCGTCCTCTACGCCACCCGCGCCGCGTTGCCGCACCTGATCGACGCCGCCGCCGACTCGCCGCGCGGGGTGGCCGATCTGGTCACCATTGGCTCGACGGGCGGCTGGGTCGCCCGACCCGGCACCGCGGTCTATTCGTTGACCAAGTTCGGGGTGAACGCATTCAGCGAAGGCATCCGACAGGAGTTGCTCGGCAAGCGGGTCCGCGTGGGCGTGGTGAGTCCGGGAACCGTCGACACCGAGATCTTCACCCACCTGGCCGCGCCCTCGCGTGCGGCGTTCGAAAAGCAAACCGCCGACATGGTCAAATTGCGGCCGGAGGACATCGCGGATGCGGTGCTGTACACGGTGACTCGCGACCGCCGGGTGGCGGTCAACCACATGCTGGTGCGCGCGGCCGAACAAACCTGGTGAGGAGGGAAGCGCGATGGATCTCGACGGAAAGTTCGCCGTGGTCACCGGCGGCGGAGCGGGCATCGGCCTGGCGATCACCCGGGCGCTGCGCGCCGCCGGTTCGGATGTGCTGATTGTCGGACGCAACGAGGCACGGCTCGCCGCGGCGCGTGGCGACGATTCGCGCATCCTGACCGCGACGGCCGACCTGGCCAACCCGGACGATCGAAACCGCCTCGTCGAGCAGCTCGGCAACGGCCGACCCCTCGACATTCTGGTCAACAACGCCGGCAGCATGGCCCTAATCGATCTTCACGACCCGAACGCCACGTCCCTGCTGGAACACGACGTCGCACTCGATCTGACCGCGCCCGTGCATCTGTGTATCGCGCTCCTTCCCGTACTACGGCAGCGGCCCGAGGCCGCCATCGTGAACGTCAGCACCGGGCTGGTTTACGCGCCGCGGGCCTTCAACCCCGGCTATTCCACCGCCAAGGCGGGCTTGCACGCCTTCACGCGGTCGCTGCGACGGCAGACGCGCCGCGACCCGATCCATGTGCTCGAGGTCTTCCCGCCGCTTGTCGACACCGAAATGACCAGTGGCTACGGCGGGCCCAAAATTGGCCCGGAAGTCGTTGGCACCGCCGTCGTCAAGGCGCTGGCGCACGGCAGGACCGAGCTGCGGATCGGACGGGCGAAATTCCTGTACGCGATGTCGCGGATCGCGCCCAACGGCATCTTCTCGATGATCAACCGTGCGACCGAAAAGCGCGGGCCGGCCAGTTAGGCGGACGGAGCGCGACCCGACGTCACAGACAATCTCAAGCTATGCCGCGTCGTGGTCATTGGCGTCGTGGTCATCGGCGTCGACGTTGTGCAGGAGTTTTTCGGGGTGCCAGTAGGTGTTGGTTCGTGGTTGGCCCC
>NZ_MBEM01000068.1:0-1072 GCF_001954045.1 Mycobacterium sp. SP-6446
CTGCTAGCTCCCGTGGCCGGTGTGTTTTCGGCCGTCTGTCGGCCCGCCCGGGCCGCCGGCGGGGCCCGCCCCCCCCCCGGGCGGGGGACCCGGGGCTGAACCCGGGGCCGAGGAAGATGAACGCACCGTGGCTGTATCCGCCGCCCAAGCCTTCGACGCGAATGCTGCACGGGTACTTGCCGTCCGGGCCGACGATCACGATGTTGTTGCTGTAGCGCAGGTATTCGCTCTTGTCGTTGTCGGCCCGCGCGTCGGGCGCCTGGTAGTCGGCGAGCGTGTCGGCGACCTCGTCGGGCGATCCGCTGCACTGGTAGCGCGTCCCGTTGGCGTCCGTGGCGTACGCGTGATAATGGTCGGCGATATACGACCCAATGTCCTTGTTCAGCAACACGATTCCGAAAACCAGCGACGCGATGGCCGCGGCGGCCAGGCCGCCGGAAAGCCAGAACAGGCCCTTGCGGCTCACGGGTGCCACCGGCTCGCCGTGTGCACCACCATGCCGCCGGACCCCGCCGGGCGCAGCGGGTAGAGGTGCCATGTCTGCCAGCGCCAGCCGGCGCCGTCGGGCTCGGCGGCCAGCGCGGTCAGGGCGGCGTCGTCGCCGGGAAACGTGCCGCCCAGCCATCCGTTTTCGGTCGCGCAGCGGTCGCGAAGTTCTTGCGCGAGTTCACGAAACGCTGCCTCATCGCGGGTGTCGGTACGCGATTCGATGCGGTAGCCGGGCGCGTCGGCGTGCCCGGGCAGCCTGCCGCCGTGGCTGCGGGCGGTGCAGGAGACCTGCTCGGAGAACCGGCTGCCGGGGTGCTCGACGGTGACGACGTGCGAGGCGCCGAGGACGCCGAGCAGCAGGGTGCCGCCGCCGGGATGGGTGAGCGCGTGGCTGGCCAGCGGGTCCGGCGCGGGGGCGTTGAGCGCCAGTCCGAGCCTGTTCCCGGACACGTCCGCCGGACTCACGGCGAGCTGATGAAGCGGCACCGAAGTCGCCTACGGGGAGGGGCCTGGCCGCCGCGGCCATCGCGTCGCTGGTTTTCGGAATCGTGTTGCTGAACAAGGACATTGGGTCGTATATCGC
>NZ_MBEM01000069.1:0-17661 GCF_001954045.1 Mycobacterium sp. SP-6446
GGTCAGGCCCAGCTCCTGGCAGGCGGCGTGCGTCACGGCCCGCCGGATCCCCAGCAGCGGCCGGCACCACGGCGGATCGTAGGCACGCATTCCGGCGATCGAGCGCGGCCCGGAACCGCGGCCCAGGCCCAGCAGCACCGTCTCGGCTTGATCGTCGAGCGTGTGCGCCAGCAGCACCGGCCCGTCGCGGTAGGCCGCCAACGCGGCGTAGCGGGCGGCGCGCGCAGCCGCCTCCGGACCGCCGTCGTTCCCCACCGTCACGCAAAGCACTTGTGCGTCAACACATCCCAGCGAAACCGCTTGCGCCCGTGCGGTTTCGGCGACGGCGGCCGACTCGGACTGCAGGCCGTGATCCACGATCAGCGCCGTGGTGGGTCGCAGCTGTGCCGCGACGGCGGTGAGCGCCAGCGAGTCCGGACCGCCGGACAGCGCGACCCCCCACTGGGTGACCGGATGGGCCTTGGCGAAATCCTCGACAGCCGCGCGCAGCTGTCCTACAGCACCCTGTCGATCCATCGCTGGGGATCTTCGATCTCGGCGGGCAACGGCAGCGTGTCGGGGCCCGACCAGATGGTGTTGAACCGCTCCATCCCGACCTTGCCCACCACGTGGTCGACGAACGCCTTGCCGCGGGTGTATTGGCTGAGTTTGGCGTCGAGGCCCAGCAGGGCGCGCAGCAGCCGCTGCAGCGGCGGTTGCTTGCGGTGCCGACGCTCGTCGAATCGACGCCGAATGGTGGCCACCGACGGCACCACCATCGGTCCGACGGCATCCATCACGTGGTCGGCGTGGCCTTCCAACAGCGTGCCGAGGACCAGCAGCTGATCCAGGGCTTGGCGCTGCGGCTCGGACTGAACGGCGCGCACCAGGCCGAGGATCCCCGCCGAGTTGGCGTCCGGTTCCGCGGCGCCACGGTTGCGCACGAAGTCGGCGAGCCGGTTGACCACCTGCCCCACGTCTTCGCCGGCGTCGCGGGTCAGCAACCCCAGCGCCTGCGACATGTATTCGGACAGCCAGGGATTGGCGGTGAACTGAACCCGGTGGGTCACCTCGTGCAGGCATACCCACAACCGAAAGTCGGTGGGCTCGACCCGCAGCTGACGCTCGACGGCGATGACGTTTGGGTACACCAGCAGCAGGCAGCCCTCTTTGGCCCCGTTATTAGTGGCGAATGGGTCGTACTGGCCGAGGATCCCGGACGACACGAACGCCAGCACCGCCCCCGTCTGCGCCCCGGTGATCCGGCCGGTGAGGAATCCGCGCGGCTTTTCGCTCCCGTTCGTCATCACGCGCATCGACTCTGCGGCCGCCCGAACCCACTCGGGCCGGTCGACGATCCGCGCGGCGGGCACCGCGCCGTTGGTCACCAGGCCGGTGACGTCACGCACCGGCGGCTCGGCTTTCGCGGCCGCGGCCGTGAGCTCGTCGATCGCCTGGCGGCGGGTGTAGTCGCTGGACGGAGGACCCGGGCGGGCCAGCCGAACGCCGACGGTGGCCGCAAATCGCCAGTCGACGGCGGTGCCGAGGGTCAGATCGGACGGCGGGCTCATGCGCACCCGCATGTCCACAGCTTGCTCGCCAGGGCATCCATCACGTTGCGGCCATTGGGGCCGGCGGCGTTGGACAAAAATGCGAAGGTGAGCACCCGGCCGCTGCGGTCGGTGAGGACGCCGACCAACGCGTTGATGGCGGTCAGCGAGCCGGTCTTGGCCCGCAGCCAACCGGCCGGGCCCTGGTTGGTGGCCGTGTCGAGGAAGCGGTCGGCCAACGTCCCGCTGCCGCCGGCGATCGGAAGCAGATCCAGCAGCGCCCGCAACGCGGGCTGGTCCGGACCCGCGGCCGCCTGCACCGTGCCGTCGAGCGTCTTGGCCGTCAACCGGTCGTCGACCGACAGCCCGCTGGAATCCATCAGCGAGGCCCCGGTGGTGTCGATGTGTCCGGTGCTCAACCGGTTGGTGATCGCGTCGACCGCCCCGGCGAAGCTGCGCGGCCGGTTGATCGCGGCGGCAACCTCACGGCCGATGCATTCGGCCAGCACGTTGTCGGAGTGGTCCATCATCTCGGACAGCCGCTGGACCAACGGCGCGGACTGCACCACGGCCAGCTGCCGCGCGCCGGACGGCGCCGTGCCGATCGTCACCGCGCCCGGATCCAGGCCGAGGGCCTTGGCCAGCTCCCGTCCGGCGTCGAGCGCGGGGGTTCGCGACCGCCGCGAATTGACCGTGCTGGGCTGGATGCGCCCGGCGTCGATCATCACCGATTCGATCGGCGCGATGTCGCCGTTGTCGACATCCGAGGGATCCCAGCCCTGCGCCATCGTCGGCCCGGTGAACGCCGAGGTGTCCACTTGCACGGCCGTCGGCGTCACGCCGCTGCGGCGGACCTGCTCGACGAGGTCGCTGAGGCGTGGCGAGCCCCGGTACCAGGTGGGGACGTCCGGCGGCGCCGCCGAGAGCGTCGGATCCCCGGCACCGACGAGCACGATGGGCCCCTGGGCGTTCGGGCCGCCGGCGACCACCCGGGTGCTGATCCGGGCCTGACGATCCAGCGTCAGCAACGCCGCGGCCGCGGTCAGCACCTTGTTGGTGGACGCCGGGACGAAGGGCACGTCGTCGGCCACCTGCCACAGCTCTTTGCCGGTCATTGCGTCGGTGATGCGGCCGCCCAACTTGCCCAGGTTCGGATCGCCCACCACCGGCGCCAGCGCGGCCGCCACCCCGGGGACGGTGGGTGTTTCCGCCGAGTCGCTGACCGGAACCACGCCCGGCTTGACGACGGGCGGCCGCGGCGGCGGTACCGCAACCCGCGCGCCGCTGCCGCCGTGCCCACCCGTGGTGAAGAACGTCGCCGCCGCCACCACGGCGGCAACAAACGCCAGCACGGCCAACCCGACGAGCACGGGGGTGGATTTCCGCCAGCGAGTAGGACCCATCACTCTCCTGACTGTCTGGTCCCATTCTGCCGAATCGGCCGCATTCCGCTCGACTAGGGTGGACCCGCAACGCACTGACCTACCCAGACTCAAGGAGCCGAGACGGTGCAATTCGACGTGATCATCGAGATCCCGAAAGGCCAACGGAACAAATACGAGGTCGATCACGAGACAGGACGAGTACGTCTGGACCGCTACCTCTACACGTCGATGGCCTACCCGACCGACTACGGGTTCATCGAGGACACCCTCGGCGAGGACGGCGATCCGCTGGACGCGCTGGTGCTGCTGCCGGAGCCGCTGTTTCCCGGCGTGACGGTCGAGGCCCGTCCGGTCGGCATGTTCCAGATGACCGACGAGGCCGGCGGTGACGACAAGGTGCTGTGCGTTCCGGCCGGCGACCACCGGTGGGATCAGATCCAAGACATCGACGACGTTCCGTCCTTCGAACTGGACGTGATCAAGCACTTCTTCTCCCAATACAAGGCGCTGGAGCCCGGCAAATACGTCAAGACGGCCAACTGGGTCGGGCGGGCCGAGGCGGAAGCTGAGGTGCAGCGTTCGGTGGAGCGGTTCAAGACCGAAGGGCACTAACGCTGCGGGCGTAACCGCGCACCGATTCTCGGTGGCATCCTGGCGATGTGACGCCCGTTCTGCATTTCGCTTCGAATTTCTGGTGGTTGGTCTTTCCACTGGGCGGCGCGATCGGCGGGGGCCTGCGCGCTCTGGCTGCCGCCAGCGAGCGGCGGGCCGATCGGCGGCTCGAACGGTATCGGCTCAAGCAGCAGGCCAAGATCGCCGTGGCGCAGGCGTCCGGTCGCGCGCGGGACGACGGGGAAAGCGACCGCCGTGCGCTCGCGAAAGTCCTTGCCGCACATGACCGCACGGATGCCCGGTGGCTGGACTACGAGGTCGACATCGCCAAACTGCTCGACTTCCCGATGATGACCGACATGCGGGCGCCGCTGACCATCGCGTTTCACAAGGCCAAGCGGCACGCCGACCTGCTGCGGCCGGAACGGCCCGACGACCTGCTCGGCGACCGCGACGCGCAACTGGAATACCGTGACGCCGTCCACGAATACATCAGCGCGTTCGAAATCGCCGAGGCCGAGGCGATCCGCCGACGCCGCAGCGACTTCTCCGAGGACGAACAGCAGCGGCTGGCGCGCGCCCAGCACCTGCTGGACCTGGCGCACGACGAGGCGGCCACGCGTGAGGAACGGCAGAGCGCCTACGCGCGGGCGAGCAAGGAACTCGACGGCCTGATCGTGCTGCCGGCCCCGGCGCGCGCCGCCATCGAGCGCCGCATCGCCGGGCAGATCGAGGCGTAGCAGGGCTGGAGGAACGTCCGCTCCACCAGCCACGGCTGAAAAAGGGACTGCGGGTTTGCCCGCCTCCGAGCGACAATGCCGACGCGGCGGCAGAGGCCCAGTACCCGGCAGCGCGTCGGCATTGTCGCTCGGAGGCGGGCACAACTCCTATCCCCGCCCCGGGGTGAGAGAAGTGATAGGTGTGACTCAGGCAACCCGGGCCCTGGCGACCCGCCGATTGCGCAACACGCTCCAGCCCAACGCCGCACCGATGAAGACGACGCCGACCGACGCGGTGATGACTTCGTGAATCTGGAAGCGCGGCTCGATGGAACACAGCATGATCGCCGCCAGCGCGCCGATCGCCCAGTGCGCGCCGTGTTCCAGATACACGTAACGGTCAAGCGTTTCCTGGTTGACCAGGTAAATGGTGATGGACCGGACGAACATCGAGCCCACCAGCCCGAGACCGAGCGCGATCACGATCGGGTCCGAGGTGATCGCGAACGCGCCGGTAACGCCGTCGAACGAGAAGGCGGCATCGAGCATCTCGAGATACAGGAACAGCATCAACCCGGCCCGGCCGGTCGCACCGGCCGTCTTGGTATCCGTCGTGGCGGTGTCCACGCTCGACGGCCGGAACGCCCGGCTCAGGCCATTGACGACCAGATACGTGACCAGGCCCAGCAGCCCGGCCGTCAGCACTGTCGCACTCTCCTCGCTCGAGTGCGTCAACAGCGTGCCGGCGAGGACCAGCACAAAGCCGGCCACCACCACCGATACCTGCCCGAGCCGCCCGATGCGGGCGAATGGGATCTCAATCCACTTGAGCCACTTGATGTCTCGGTCGTGAAAAACGAAATCGAGAAACAGCATCAACAGGAATATCCCGCCGAAAGCCGCGATCTGCGGGTGGGCCGAGATGATCAGCTTTTCGTAGCTGGGCGAGCCGTCGGGAAATTCCAGCGCCCCGTGCGGCGGCGGATTGAGCGCCAGCTCCATCGCGCGCACCGGGTCGAGTCCGGCGGTCGCCCACACGATCAGCAAGGGAAAGACCAGGCGCATCCCGAAAACCGCGATCAAGATGCCGAGCGTCAGGAACATCTGGCGCCAAAACGAGCTCATCCGCTTCAGAATCCCGGCGTTGATGATGGCGTTGTCGAACGACAGCGACACCTCCAGTACGGCTAGGGCCAGCAACAGAAACAGGGTGTCGAGGCCGCCGTGCGCGTACCCGAGCGCGAGGGCCGCCACGGTGAGTAACAGCGAGAAACCGAAGATGCGAAAGGCGGCCATGGGTCCTTCCTGACAGCCGCCCACACTAGCGAAGCCGATTGCCGCCGCCGGCCACCGGCACCGGCGCACTTACTATTTTCAAATTGTGGCGATGCCCGAGGTCGGCGGTACCCAAGCCTCCACTGGAGCCGGGCCGATCGCGCGCGGCAGCATGGCCCGGGTTGGCACCGCGACCGCGCTCACCGCGCTGTGCGGCTATGCGGTGATCTACCTGGCCGCTCGTGACCTGGCTCCGAGCGGCTTCTCGGTTTTCGGGGTGTTCTGGGGGGCGTTCGGGCTGGTCTCCGGCGCCGCGAACGGCCTGCTGCAGGAAACCACCCGCGAAGTCCGCTCGACGCGCTACATCGACGTGCTGCCCGACCCGGGCGGAGCGCGCACCCATCCGCTGCGCGTCGCCGCAATGGTCGGTGTGGCCGCCGCCGTCCTGATCGCCGGGAGCTCACTGCTGTGGAGCGGTCGGGTCTTCGTCGAGGCGCGCTGGCTCTCGGTCGTGCTGCTCAGCGTCGGCCTGGCCGGTTTTTGCCTGCACGCCACCCTGCTGGGCATGCTGGCCGGCACCGACCAGTGGACCCACTACGGGGCGCTGATGGTGACCGACGCGGTCATCCGGGTCACGGTCGCAGCAGCGACGTTCGTCGTCGGCTGGGGCCTGGGCGGATTCCTCTGGGCCACCGTTGCCGGCTCGGTGGCCTGGCTGATCATGCTGGTGGCTTCGCCCGCCGCGCGCGCGACGGCCCGCATGCTGACGCCAGGTAGCACCGCGACGTTCCTGCGGGGCGCCGCCCATTCCATCACCGCGGCCGGTGCCAGCGCGATTCTGGTGATGGGATTTCCGGTGTTGCTGAAGCTGACGTCGAATGAGCTTGGGGCACAAGGCGGAGTGATCATTCTGGCGGTGACGCTGACCCGGGCGCCGCTGCTGGTGCCGCTGACCGCGATGCAAGGCAACCTGATCGCTCATTTCGTCGACGAGCGCACCGAGCGGCTTCGGGCGCTCGTCGTGCCGGCGGCGATCATCGGCGGCATCGGCGCGATCGGTGTGCTGGCCGCGGGCGTGGTGGGGCCGTGGCTGCTGCGGGTCGCGTTCGGCCCGCAGTACGACGCCGGCAGCGCGCTGCTGGCGTGGCTGACCGCGGCCGCGGTGGCGATCGCGATGCTGACGCTGACCGGAGCCGCCACCGTGGCGGCCGCGCTGCACCGGGCGTACTCGCTGGGGTGGGTCGGTGCCACCGTGGCGGCGGGACTGCTGCTGGCGTTGCCGCTGCCGCTGGAGACCCGCACCGTGGTCGGCTTGCTGTGTGGCCCGTTGGCGGGAATCGGCGTCCATCTGGTGGCGCTGGGGCGCGCCGGGCGCTTAACCGGCTGATCCTGGCTAACCTGATGAGCATCGAAACGGATTACTCCGGCGTCTGGATCGTCATTCCCGCCTTCAACGAAGCCGCTGTCATCGGCGAGGTGATAGCCGATGTGCGCTCGGTTTTTGACAACGTCGTGTGCGTGGACGACGGCAGCGCCGACGACACCGGCGAAATCGCCAGGCGGGCCGGCGCGCACTTGGTGCGCCACCCGATCAACCTGGGGCAGGGGGCGGCCATCCAGACCGGCGTCGAGTACGCCCGCGCTCAGCCGGGCGCCGGCGTTTTCGCCACCTTCGACGCCGATGGCCAGCACCGCGTCAAGGACGTGGCCGCGATGGTCGAGCGGCTGCGCGCGGGCGACGTCGACGTCGTCATCGGAACGCGGTTCGCCGCGTCGCAGGGCAGCCGGCCGCCGTTCGTCAAGCGCATCGTGCTGCGGACGGCGGCGCGGCTGAGCAGGCGCGGGCGCCGGCTTGGCTTGACCGACACCAACAATGGGCTGCGGGTGTTCAACAAGACGGTGGCCGACGGGCTGAACCTCACCATGAGCGGCATGAGCCACGCCAACGAATTCGTCATGTTGATCGCCGAAAACCATTGGCGCGTAGCCGAATTACCGGTCGAGGTGCTCTACACCGAGTACTCGAAGTCGAAGGGGCAGCCCCTGCTCAACGGCGTCAACATCATCTTCGACGGGTTTCTGCGAGGGAGGATTCCGAGATGAACTGGATTCAGGTGCTGCTGATCTCCTCGATCGTCGCGCTGCTGGTCTACCTGCTGCGGTCGCGCCGCAATGCGCGGTCTCGGGCCTGGGTCAAGGTCGGCTACATCCTGTTCGTGCTGGGCGGTGTCTACGCCGTGCTGCGGCCCGACGACACCACCGTGGTCGCGCACTGGTTCGGGGTCCGCCGCGGGACCGATCTGATGCTCTACGCGCTGATCATGGCTTTCAGCTTCACCACGCTGAGCACCTACATGCGGTTCAAGGACCTGGAGTTGCGCTATGCGCGGCTCGCGCGTGCGGTTGCGCTCGAGGGCGCGCAGGCGCCGGACGACGGCTAGACCGTCCGTACGCCGCGGAAGTACTCGACCGTGCGGCGCACGCCGTCGTCGAGCCGAACCTGCGGGCGCCAGCCCAAAACCCTTTCGGCCAAGCCGATGTCGAGGCAGGACCGCTTCAGGTCACCCAGCCGCGGTGGATGAAACTCCGGGTCGTCGGGCCCGCCGACGGCCGCGGCAACCGCCGAATGCAGCTGGCGGTCCGAGGTCTCTATCCCGGTGCCGATGTTGAAGCGCTGCCGGCCGCCCGCTTCCCCCGCGGCCTTGACGAACGCGTCCACCACGTCGTCGACGAACACGTAGTCGCGGGTGTTGGTGCCGTCGCCGAACACCTTGGTGGGCTCACCCGACAGCAGCGCCTGGGCGAAAATCGCCACCACGCCCGCCTCGCCGTGCGGGTCCTGGCGCGGCCCGTAAACGTTGGCGGGCGCGATGTGCGAGCAGTCCAGGCCGTACAGATGGCGAAAGGTGTTCAGATAGATTTCCCCGGCCACCTTGCCTGCGGCGTAGGGCGACGCTGGATCGGTGGGCACCGTCTCGGGAGTGGGATAGCGCGGCGGGGTTCCGTAGATGGATCCGCCCGACGACGTGTGCACGATTTTGCGGACCCCGCTGCGGCGTGCGGCCTCGGCCAGCCGGACCGTGCCGACGACGTTGACCGAGGCATCGAACTCCGGGTCGGCCACCGAGTGCCGCACGTCGATCTGCGCCGCCAGGTGGAACACCACCTCCGGCCGGTGCTCGTCGAGGATCGCGTTCAGGTCGGCCGTCACAATGTCCGCCTCGACGAAGACGTGCGCCGGATTGTCGGCCAGGTGCTCGAGGTTGGTCGCGCGGCCGCTGGCGAAGTTGTCCAGCCCCAACACCGTGTGGCCGTCGGCCAGCAGACGGTCGACTAGCGTCGACCCGATGAATCCGGCTGCCCCGGTGACCAGTGCGCGCACCGGCCCACCATACAGAGTGGTGTCCGCGGCGGTCGCGCTGATCGCGGTGCAGCTGGTGATCCGCGCCGTGCTGGCCTTCGGCGGCTATTTCTACTGGGACGACCTGATTCTCATCGGCAAGGCCGGCACCCACGGGCTGCTGTCGCCGTCGTATCTGTTCGACGACCACGACGGCCATGTGATGCCTGCCGCCTTCCTCCTCGGCGGCGCGATCACCCGGCTCGCGCCCCTGGACTGGACCTGGCCGGCGATCAGCCTGGTGGTGCTGCAGCTACTGGCGTCCCTGGCCCTGTTGCGCGCGCTCTACGTCATCCTGGGCTGGCGCTGGGTCCTTCTCATCCCGCTCACGTTTGCGCTGTTCACCCCGCTGGGCGTGCCCGGGTTCGCGTGGTGGGCGGCGGCGCTGAACTCGCTGCCGATGCTGGCCGCGCTGGCCTGGGTGTGCGCCGACGCTGTTCTGTTGGTCCGCACCGGCAACCAGCGCTACGCGGTCACCGGAGTGCTGGCCTACTTCGGCGGGCTGCTGTTCTTCGAGAAGGCCGCCGTGATCCCGTTCGTGGCGTTCGCGGTGGCCGCCCTGCGGAGCCATGTCTGCGGCGAGCGGGCGGCGCTCCGCACGGTGTGGCGGGCGGGGCTGCGGTTGTGGATCGCGTCGCTGATCTTGACCGTCGCCTGGGTGGCGCTGTATTTGGCGGTGGTCAACCAGCAGCGCTGGAGCTCTGACGTGGCGATGACGTGGGATCTGCTCTTTCGATCGGTCACGCACGGGATCGTGCCGGGGCTGGCCGGCGGGCCGTGGCACTGGGACCGCTGGGCACCCGCGTCGCCGTGGGCCACGCCCCCGCCGGCGGTGATGGTGCTGGGCTGGCTGGTGCTGGCCGGGGTCCTCGCGCTGTCGCTGGCGCGCAAGCAACGCATCGGGGCGGTGTGGCTGACCGCGGCCGGTTACACCGTCGCGTGCCAGGTGCCGATCTATATGATGCGGTCGTCGAAGCAGACCGCGCTCGAGCTCGCGCAGACCCTGCGGTATCTGCCGGACCTCGTCGTGGTGCTGACTCTGCTGGCCGCCGTCGCGCTGTGCGCACCCAACCGGCCTCCTTCGGCGCGGTGGCTGGACGCGTCGCGGTGGCGCGCGGTCGCGGTGACGGGCTTGGCGGGGTTGTTCGTGGCCAGCAGCCTGTACTCGACGGCGACGTTTCTGACCAGCTGGCGCGACAATCCCGCCCAGCCGTACCTGCAAAACGCCCGGCCCGGTTTGGCCGCCGCGCGCAGGGCCTCGAATGCGCCGATGCTCGACCAGGAGGTCGATCCCCTGGTGTTACAACGAGTGGCCGCGCCGGAGAACCTGGCCAGCCACATGTTCGCACTACTGCGGGATAGGCCCGAATTCGCCGCGGCGACAACGCAATTGCGCATGCTCGACAGTTCCGGGCGGGTGATCCCCGCCAGAGTCACCTGGATTCGGACCATCGCGCCGGGGCCCATGCCGCACTGCGGCTACTTCGCGCAACCGGACCAGCCGGCACGCCTGGTCCTCGACGGTCCGCTGCTGCCCGCCGACTGGACCGTCGAACTGAATTACCTGGCCAACAGCGACGGTTCGATGACGCTGTCGCTGACGCAGGGACCCGACGTCAAGGTTCCGGTGCGTCCCGGACTCAACCGCGTCTTCGTCCGGCTGCCGGGTGCCGGCGACGCGATCACCGTCCGGGCCAACACCGCGGCGCTCTCGTTGTGCCTGGCGTCGGGCCCGGTGGGGTTCGTCGCGCCGGCCTAGCGCGCGGTTAGCTCGGCCAGCGTCTGCGAGCGCGCGGTGACCGCTTTGACCGACGCGACGACGCCATCGGCGACATGGGCGATGCCGGCGACGTGCAGCGCGGTCGGCTTTCCGACGAATTGTTCGGCGGCTGCGCCTAATCCACCCCGGTAGAGGCCGCGGAACGTGACGTGGAACGGGACGTCGTCGCCCGCGGAGAACAGGTCGTTGATCACGACATCGCGGGGATCAAGCACCGCTTCGTAGGCTTCCCCGGTGCGCTCGCCGTCGATCTCGTGCGCGGGTGCGTCGGCGAGGTCGCCGTTTTCCAACCACGTGCGCACGGCCTTTTCGGCGCCGGGGTCGGCGGGCACCGGCTCGGTCGACGTCCAGGGATCGATGTGGGGCGGAATCAGCGGATGGGGTTGGCCGCTTGCGATCTGCGCCCGCATCGCGAAGTAGTCCTGCTCGACGTAGTTCTCCGTCAGCCGGGTGCCGTTCCACTTGTAGAGGCCGATGCCGCGCCAGCAGGTGAGCGCGCGCGACTGCCCGGCAGGCATGGCCGCGTGCTCGCTGAAGTGCATGCACAGCCGATCGCCGTTGAGCACGAATTCGTGCACGGCGATGCCCAAACCCGGTGCGGCGTCGAAGATCTGACGAACGGCCTCGGCATAGGTGGTCGACCTGACGAGCGCCAACCCGTTGATGTGCACGACGTAGTCGGGCTCCATGATCTGCGGGCAGAGCGATTGGTCGTGCGAATTCGTGTAGTCGATGCAGTACTTGCGCATCAGTGCGACGAAGGGATGCATGTCACTTCCCGGCGAAGGGGCCGAGAAGCTCTGGTACCCGCAGGGATTCGGGCACGCGCTCGACGCCGATGGCCCGGTCGATGGCCTCGTGCAGGTAGTAGATGCGCCGCTCGTGATAGCCCAGCCGCACCGACTCGAGGGTGCCCGCGTCCAGCGACCGCTGCGTGCCGGGCAGGACGTCGAGGTCTTCGAACAACACCTGGGACAGGGCCGCGATGACGGCGTCGTTGGTCTGTGCCTCGGCGTCGAGTGACGAGCACCAGTGGACGCTGTACGTCGACGTGGCCGGGCCGGTCGGCCAGTTGGTGATCAAGAAGACGAACCCGGTGCCGTTGAACACGATGCTCAGGTTCGGGAAGACGTGGTAGGAGAACGTGCCGCGGAACGGCAGGTCACCGAGACCGGGAAACACGCACGGGAACGGCGACAGGGATTCGCCGTCGATGCCGTCGCGATAGGAGACGAGCATGCGGGAATGGCCGTTGCGCAGCAGCTGGATGCCGGTCGCCGACTGCTGCAGTGCGCGCGCCGCCGAGGCGCGGTGCACGTAGTTGACGTGGTAGGTCTCGAGATTGGCGTCGACCGGCAGCTTCCAGTTGACGGGAACGTCCCGCACCGTGCGGTTCACCAGGTGTAGGCGGCCGTCGAGCGTGCCGAAGTCGCTGAGATCCTCGCCGACGGAGGCAAGATACTCCGACAACGGCGGGGCGCCGGCGTCGAGGTTGACGAAGACGAGCGGGCCCCACGACTCGCACCGGACCTCGGCCAGGCCGTGGCACTCGGCGTCGAGCCCGGCGAAATTCGACGCCCCCGGGTAGCCGACGAGCTTTCCCTCCAGCGAGTACGTCCAGGCGTGGAAGGGACACGTGAACCTGCGGCCGACGTTTCCGTGCGGCTCCTCGACGAGCGCGGCGCCCCGATGCCGGCAGGTGTTGTAGAAGGCGCGAACGAGGTTGTCGCGCCCACGGACCAGCATGACCGGCTGGTCGAGCTGATCCAGCAGCAGGTAGTCGCCGGGGCTGCGCAGCTGGTCTGCGTGGGCGACGAACAACCAGGAGCGCGAAAAGACCGCGACGGCTTCGAGTTTGGCGAATCCAGCGTCGGAATAACGTCCGGCGGGCACGGGCGGCAGCACCGGGAACTCCGGCGGGTATGCCCGTCGCTCCGCTTCGGCTCGGGCGTCCCGCTTGACCCCGTCGATCAGCTGGGAGCTCATCACCATCACCTGAGTATATGAATGACCACTCATTTATCAAGACATCGTAGCCAAACCCCGCAAGAATGGCCCTATGCCGAATACCAAGGCTCCAGCGCGTCGCCCCCGGGGCCGCCCGCGCAACTCGGACGGACAGGCCACCGCCGAGCGGCTCCTCGACGCGGCAGCGGCGGTGTGCGTCGAGCGGGGATTCGAGCGCAGCACCCTGCCGCGGATCGCGGAGCGCGCGGGCGTCTCGCCGACCGCCGTCTACAACCACTTTCACAGCCGTGAAGAGTTGCTGTACACGGCCGCGGTTCGTGCCCTCGACCAGATCACCGCGGCAGCGCTGCGCACGGCGGGCGGCGAGCAGACCCTGCAAGCCATCGCAACCGCCTACCTGCGCCCGGAAATGTCACAGCACCGGCGACTGATCGCCGAGTTGCATCTGGCCAGCCGGCGCGACGAGCGGTTGGCATCCTTGATCGCGCAGTGGCACCGCGACTACGGCGACCGGTTCGTCGGGGCCCTTTCTGGCACCGACCCAAACCCGCGCGCCACGACAAAAGTCGTGTTCCTGCTGCTGCTCGGGCTTTGCCATTTCGATGACGTCTCGGCGATCAGGGCGCCGCGCGCCGCGGTCACCGAGCGGGTCGAGCACATGATCGAGATGCTCGTGCCGGGGACGGCCCATTCTCGTTAAGCCGCAACGACTTACACGGGCCTCGAGTCAAGGTGCGAGCTGGACGTGGCCCTTCGGCGGGGGCTGGGGAGGGGGCGGAGGAGCCGGCTCGGGTTGTGGCGCGGGCGCCTCGGGTTGTGGTGCGGGTGCCTCGGGTTGTCGCGGGGACACCGGCTGTGGCGCACGAGGTTGCGGTGCCGGGGCCGGCGGCGCGAGCTGCGCTGCCGTCGGCGCCGGGATCTGTGGGTCAGCCGTAATGTCCCCCACCGGGGCCGGTGTCACGTTCGCGTTGAATGTCGTTGGTAGCGGCGGTAAATCGTTCGCCGCGGCAGGAGCCCACCAGGCGGTGCTGATCACGGCTGTGATCACCGCATACTTGCCTGCCCGTCGCGCCGCGGCCCGAAAGTCCAGTGGTGATGCACGCCTACAACCGGTTACGATCTCCATCATTGCAGGCGCCCGCCGCCGCCACTGTTAAAGAAATGGAAATCCTGCCGTGCGCACCGGGATCATTCGCCTCGCAGCCGCTCTGGTTGGTGGCTCGATGGCGCCGATCGCCGCAATTAGTTGCGCTGGTGGGGCCGGCGCCGACCCAAGCCAGGACGATCAGTTTCTGGCGAGGCTCCAGCAACTGCAGATTCCCGCCCTCGATGGCGTGCCGGGGCTCGTCTACCACGCCCACCAAATTTGCGGCCAACTCGACAGCGGCACCCCGGCCGAGGCCGTAGTGACAGATGTGATGAACAAGGCGTACGACGACAATCCGTCGTTACACACTATGGCCGCCCGCGCCAGAAGGACCGCGGTCAGATTCGTCACCGCGTCGGTGGACGTTTACTGCCCCAGCCATCAAGGCGAGCTTCCGCTCTCGTAATCGGAGCCACCTAGGAGAATCGAACTCCTGACCTGCTCATTACGAGTGAGCCGCTCTACCGACTGAGCTAAGGTGGCGTGCCCTGCCGGGCGGCACGAGTCTACGGCAGGCAGACAAGCGCACCCAACTCGCCGGAACTCAATCGCGCAGTTCCTGGCCGATGGTCGCGACCATGGCGTCGACGGCGAACTTGGGTTTGACGTTGATCGCCAGCGCTTCACGGCATTCCAGGACGGCCTCGATGCAGCGCAGCAACCGCTCGGGCGCGGCGTGGGCGGCCAGCGCCCCCACCCGCTCGGCCATGTCCGGGTGGTTGGCCCGCACGGCACCGGCATTTGCGGACACCACCAGCGCGTCACGGAAGTAGGTCGCCAGGTCGATCAGCGCCCGGTCCAGCGCATCGCGCGAGGCCCGGGTCTGCCGCGACTTCTGCCGTCGCTCCAGGTCCTTGAGCGCGCCGGTGGCCCCGCGCATCGCCGATGCGGTGCCCTTCCCCGAGCCCCCGGCGCCGAGCGCCGTGCGCAGCTCTTCGGTCTCGGCCTCGGCGCGATCGGCGGTCAGCACGACGGCCTCGGTCTCGGCCGCCGCCACCAGCTCCTCGGCGGCCTCGTAGGCCCGCGACGGGGTCGCGGCGTCGCGCACCAGCCCCAGCGCCCGCTCCCGCCGCTGCCGGGCCTCGGGGTCTGTGGCCAGCCTGCGTGCCCGGCCCACGTGACCGCCGCTGACCGACGCCGCCCAGTTCGCGGTGTCGGCGTCCAGGCCGTCGCGCTCGATCAGCACGCGCGCGATGGCCTCGGTCGACGGGGTCACCAGCGCGACGTGCCGGCAGCGGGATCGCAGCGTGACCGCGATGTCCTCGGGGTCCACCGAGGGCGCGCACAGCAGGAACACGGTGGACGGCGGCGGTTCCTCGACGACCTTCAGCAGGGCGTTGGCCGCACCTTCGGTGAGTCGGTCGGCGTCCTCGATGACGACGATCTGCCGGTGTCCGGTGGTCGGCCGGCGCGAGGCGATCTGCACGATCGCCCGCATCTCGTCGACCCCGATGGACAGGCCCTCGGGGATCACCCGCCGCACGTCGGCGTGGGTGCCGGCCATCGTCGTCGTGCAGGCCCGGCAGCTGCCGCAACCCGGCTCGCCGTCGGAGGTGCACTGCAGCGCTGCCGCGAAGCACAGGGCCGCGACCGACCGCCCGGAACCCGGTGGGCCGGTGATCAGCCACGCGTGTGTCATAGTCCCGTCGCCGGCGGGGCTGTGGTCCAGGTCACCGCGGGCCGCCCGGGCGGCGGCGAGCAGCGCGGCCTCCACCGCCTCCTGGCCCACCAGCCGTGTAAACACTCCGGACATCACCGGCAACAGTAATGACGCGGACCGACGGATACCGATCGGCCACCAAACCGGGACAATTCCGTTATGTTTCGCGGCGTTTGGCCAGCACCGGCCGACTGGCCGAGGGGTTTATAGGTTTCCAACAAGTCCGTGCCGACCGATACGGTGGGTTGGTGGCAACCGAGGCAGCACTGCCCGGGCGAATCAGCGCGTTCGTCCGGTGGGTGGTGCGCACCCCGTGGCCACTGTTCGCGTTGAGCATGTTGCAGGCCGACATCATCGGCTCGCTCTTCGTGTTGGGCTTCCTGCGCTACGGCCTGCCGCCGCAGGATCGCATTGAACTGCAGGATCTGCCGACGGTCAACCTGGCCATCTTCGCCAGCTCGTTGGTCGTCCTGTTCCTCGTCGGTGTCGTGGTCAACCTGCGGCTGCTGGTGCCGGTTTTCCGCTGGCAGCGCCGCGACAACATGCTCGCCGAGGCCGACCCGGCCGCCACCGAGCTGGCGCGCAGCCGTGCGCTGCGCATGCCCTACTACCGCACGTTGAGCACCATCGTGTACTGGTGCATCGGCAGCGTGGTGTTCATCGTGGCCAGCTGGTCGGTGGCCCGCTACGCCGCGCCCGTGGTGGCCGTCGCGACCGCGCTGGGAGCGGCGGCGACCGCGATCATCGGCTACCTGCAGTCCGAGCGGGTGCTGCGCCCGGTGGCCGTCGCCGCCCTGCGCAGCGGGGTCCCGGAGAACGTCAAGGCGCCCGGCGTCATCCTGCGGCAGATCCTGAGCTGGATGCTGTCCACCGCGGTGCCGCTGCTGGCCATCGTGCTCGCGGTGGTGGCCGACAAGGTGTCGCTGCTGCACGCCGCGCCGGAGAGTCTGTTCAACCCGATCCTGTTGTTGGCGTTGGCGGCGTTGGGCATCGGGCTGGTCAGCACCCTGTTGGTGGCGATGTCGATCGCCGACCCGCTGCGCCAGCTCCGCTGGGCGCTGTCGGAGGTGCAGCGCGGTAACTACAACGCGCACATGCAGATCTACGACGCCAGCGAATTGGGTTTGCTGCAAGCGGGTTTCAACGACATGGTGCGCGACCTGTCCGAGCGGCAGCGGCTACGCGACCTGTTCGGTCGCTACGTCGGCGAAGACGTCGCCCGCCGGGCGCTCGAGCGCGGCACCGAGTTGGGCGGGCAGGAGCGCGACGTCGCCGTGCTGTTCGTGGACCTGGTCGGCTCGACTCAGCTCGCCGCCACGCGCCCGCCCGCCGAGGTGGTCCATCTGCTCAACGAGTTCTTCCGCGTGGTGGTCGACACCGTCGGCCGGCACGGCGGGTTCGTCAATAAGTTCCAGGGCGATGCGGCGCTGGCGATCTTCGGCGCGCCGATCGAGCACCCGGACGCATCCGGTGGCGCGCTGGCGGCCGCGCGTGAGCTGCACGACGAACTCCTGCCGGTGATCGGCTCGGCGGAGTTCGGCATCGGGGTGTCGTCCGGTCGGGCCATCGCGGGCCACATCGGCGCGCAGGCCCGCTTCGAGTACACCGTGATCGGCGATCCGGTCAACGAGGCCGCGCGGCTCACCGAGCTGGCCAAGCTCGAGGCCGGGCACGTGCTCGCGTCGGCCATCGCGGTCAGCGGCGCGCTGGACGCGGAGGCCCTGTGCTGGGACGTCGGGGAGGTCGTCGAGCTGCGCGGGCGCGCCGCACCCACTCAGCTGGCCCGGCCGCTGCAGCTCGCCACTCCGGGCGAAGAGACACCGGAGCGCGCGTCGGAAGAGGTTTCCAGCGAGATCATGTGACCCGCCGGATCAGCTACGCCTGGCGGCCTTCTTCGCCGGCGACTTGCGCGCCCGCGACGTCTTCCTGGCGGGCCGCTTGGCCGGGCCGCGGGCCCGCCGGTCGGCCAGGAGTTCGGCGGCACGCTCGTCGGTGATCGACATGACGTCGTCGCCCTTGCGCAGGCTGGCGTTGGTCTCGCCATCGGTGACGTAGGGCCCGAATCGGCCGTCCTTGACGACCATCGGCTTGCCCGACGCCGGGTCGGTCCCCAGCTCCCGCAGCGGCGGCGCCGAAGCGCTTTGGCGCCCAGAGCGTTTCGGCTCGGAGTAGATCTTCAACGCCTC
>NZ_MBEM01000070.1:0-5548 GCF_001954045.1 Mycobacterium sp. SP-6446
TGGCGTGGGGGCTGTGGGAACAGGCCAGCGGCATGACCCGACACCTGGGCGAGCGCGACAAGGCCCGCATGACCCGACTCGGGCTGGCGCCGCTGTCCACCGAGCACGCCCTACAACTCTTCGACGACGCAATGCTCGCCGACCTTCCCATGGTGGTGGCCGCGCGCGTCGATGCAGCGGCACTCGCCGACCAGCGCGCCGCACTGCCCCCGCTGCTGAGCCAGTTGGTCGTCGCTCGTCCCACCCGGCGTGTCATCGACGACGCCGACACCACGGCGGCCTCGATGACGAGCTTCGCCGCGCGGCTGCAGGGCCTGACGCCCGAGCAGCGACACGACCGACTCGTCGAGGTGGTATGCAGCAACGCCGCCACGGTGTTGGGCCGCCAGAACGCCGCCGACATCAACCCCGGAACCGTGTTTCAAGACCTCGGGTTCGATTCGCTGACCGCCGTCGAGCTGCGCAACCGGCTCAAAACCGCTATCGGACTGACCCTTTCGCCCACACTGATCTTCGACTACCCGACGCCGATCGTGTTGGCCGAACATCTCGACAGCCGGCTGGCCGTCGACACCACCAGCGCCGGCCAACCGAACCTGCTGAACCGATTGAACGACGTCACTCGTGAACTACAAGCACTGCTCGATCAACCCGACTGGAAACCCGAGGACAAGACGCAGCTCACCACCCGCATCCAGGCGCTGATGACCACCCTCAGCACCCACCTCGACCCGTACGAGTCCTACGACTCCGACGACGAGGACATCGAATCCGCCACCGAAAGCCAGCTCTTCGCCATCCTCGACGAAGAGCTCGGCTCCTAAAGCCCGCAAGGAGTGACAGTGTCGGGCCCCGACAAGCATCTCGATTACCTCAAGCGCCTCACCGCCGATCTGCGGCGTACCCGGCGGCGCCTTTCCGAATTGGAAGGCAAGCTGTCCCAGCCGGTGGCGGTGGTGGGGATGGCGTGCAGGTATCCGGGCGGCGTGGATTCGCCCGAGGGCTTGTGGGACATGGTGGTCGAAGGCCGCGACGCGGTGGCCGACTTTCCCGCGGACCGGGGCTGGGACGTGGCCGGGCTGTACGACCCGGACCCCGACACGCCGGGCAAGATGTACGTGCGCCAGGGCTCCTTCCTGTCCGACGCCGGCGACTTCGATGCCGGATTCTTCGGTGTCGGGCCCAGCGAGGCGCTCGCGATGGATCCACAGCAGCGGCTGATGCTGGAGTTGTCATGGGAAGCGTTGGAGCGCGCCGGAATTGACCCGTTGGCGCTGCGCGGGTCGGCGACGGGTGTGTTCGCCGGCGTGATCCACGCCGGCTACGGCGGCGAGGTGCACGGCGAGCTGGAGGGCTACGGCCTCACCGGCTCGACGTTGAGCGTGGCCTCCGGACGCGTGTCGTACGTCCTGGGACTGGAAGGCCCGGCGGTATCGGTGGATACGGCGTGTTCGTCGTCCTTGGTGGCGCTGCACCTGGCGGCGCAGTCACTGCGGTCGGGAGAGAGCGATCTGGCGCTGGTTGGCGGCGTGACCGTGATGGCCACCCCGGCGGCGTTCGTGGAGTTCAGCCGCCAGCGGGCGCTGGCGCCGGACGGCCGGTGCAAGGTGTATGCCGGTGCCGCCGACGGCACCGCGTGGTCGGAAGGCGCGGGGGTACTGGTCGTCGAGCGATTGGCCGACGCGCGACGGTTGGGCCACCCGGTGCTGGCCCTCGTGCGGGGCTCCGCGGTGAATCAGGACGGCGCTTCCAACGGCCTCACAGCACCCAACGGGCCGTCCCAGCAGCGGGTCGTCCGCGCGGCGCTGGCCAGCGCCGGTCTGGCCGCCGCCGACGTCGACGTGGTGGAAGGGCACGGCACGGGCACCACGTTGGGCGATCCGATTGAGGCGCAAGCGCTTCTGGCGACGTATGGACAGGATCGGCCGGCGGACCGGCCGCTGTGGCTCGGGTCAATCAAATCAAACATCGGGCACACCTCGGCCGCCGCGGGCGTCGCCGGAGTGATCAAGATGGTGCAGGCGATCCAACACGGCGTGCTGCCCCAGACGTTGCACGTGGATGTGCCCACGCCGCACGTGGATTGGTCGGCCGGAGCGGTGTCGGTATTGACGGAGTCGCGGCCGTGGCCCGCAATGGATGGTCCCCGCCGGGCGGGCGTTTCGTCGTTCGGGATCAGCGGGACGAACGCGCATGTGATCTTGGAAGAGGCCCTGACGCAGGCGCCGGCGCTGGAGAGCGAAAGCGTTGCGGCGCAGCCCGATGACACCGCGACGGCATGGGTGTTGTCCGCCCGCTCGGAGCGGGCGCTGGCCAACCAGGCCAAGCGATTGCTGGCGCGGGTGGCCGCCGACGCGGATCTGACTCCGGCGGATGTGGGTTGGTCGTTGGTGACGACGCGGCCGGTCTTCGACCACCGGGCCGTGGTGATCGGCGCCGACCGCGACGATCTCGTCGCGGGATTGATCGAGCTGTCAGCCGGCGAGCCGGGCGGAGGCCTCGTCGTGGGGCGTGCGCAAGCGGGCGGCAAGACGGCGTTCGTGTTTCCCGGGCAGGGTTCGCAGTGGTTGGGGATGGGCCGGCAGTTGCATGACCGCTTCCCGGCGTTCGCGGAGGCGTTTGACGAGGCGGTCACCGCGTTGGATCCGCACCTGCGATTGCCGCTGCGCCAGGTGATCTGGGGCGACGACGCCGCACTGTTGGAAAGCACCGAATTCGCTCAGCCGGCGTTGTTCGCCATCGACGTGGCACTGGCCGCACTATTGCGGCGCTGCGGCGTGGTGCCGGACGTCGTGACGGGTCATTCGGTCGGGGAGATCGCCGCGGCCCATGTGGCCGGGGCGTTGTCGCTCGCGGATGCCGCCCGGGTGGTGGCGGGCCGGGGGAGGTTGATGGCGGCCCTGCCCGCCGGCGGGGTGATGGTCGCGGTGGCCGCCGGCGAGTCGGAAGTCGCACCATTGCTGACCGAGGCGGTGAGCGTCGCCGCGGTCAATGCCCCCAATGCGGTGGTGATTTCGGGTGCCCGACAGCCGGTGGAGGCGATCTCGGATCGGCTGGCGGAGTCGGGTCGCCGGGTGCACCGGCTGGCGGTGTCGCATGCGTTTCACTCGGTACTGATGGAGCCAATGCTCGACGAGTTCGCTAAGCTGCTCGACGGGATTTCGGCCGCACCACCGCGAATTGCGTTGGTGTCGAACCTGACCGGCCAATTGGCCGGTGCCGGCTACGGGTCGGCGCAGTACTGGGTTGACCATGTGCGGCAACCCGTCCGTTTCGCCGACGGCGTACGGGCCGCCGAGTCGCTGGGGGCTGACGCGTTTGTGGAGGTGGGTCCTGGCCGTGGCCTGACCGCCGCGGTGGAGCAGTCGTTGACCGCCGACCGGGCGGTGTCGGTGGTGACGCAGGCCAAGGATCGACCCGAAGCCGAGTCGCTGCTGGCCGCGCTGGGGCGGTTGTTCGTCCGGGGTGTCGGTGTGGACTGGCCCGCCGCGTTGCGGGGCGGGAACCGAGTCGACTTACCGACGTACGGATTTGTGCGGCAACGGTATTGGTTGCCTTACGGCGCCGTGGGATCGGCGGACGTGCGGGGTGCGGGGTTGCTGCACGCCGGACACCCGCTGTTAAGCGCGATAGTAGAGCGGCCCGATTCGGGCGGCGTGGTGCTGACGGGTTCTCTGTCGGTGGGGGATTTCCCGTGGCTGGCGGATCATGTCGTCGATGAAGTGATGTTGTTTCCCGGAGCGGGATTCGTGGAGTTGGTGCTGCGGGCCGGCGATGAGGTCGGCTGTTCGGTCCTGGA
Organism: Mycobacterium sp. SP-6446; assembly: GCF_001954045.1. Classification (NCBI taxonomy): domain Bacteria; kingdom Bacillati; phylum Actinomycetota; class Actinomycetes; order Mycobacteriales; family Mycobacteriaceae; genus Mycobacterium; species Mycobacterium sp. SP-6446. The sequence goes on from NZ_MBEM01000070.1 coordinate 3,800, forward strand.
GGAGCTCACGTTGTTGGCGCCGCTGGTGCTCCCGGAGACCGGCGGGGTGCGGGTGCAGCTGGTCGTCGACGCGGCCACCGAGTCGGGTTCGCGCGCCGTATGGGTCTATTCGCGTGGCGCCCACGCGGATTCGATTTGGGTATTGCACGCGCAGGGCGTACTGAACGCGGGTTCGCCGGCACCCGCGGACCTGTCGGTGTGGCCGCCGGCCGGTGCGTCGGCGGTGGACGCCGGCGATGTGTACGGCGTGTTGGCGGCGCGGGGCTATGAGTACGGGCCGGCGTTTCGCGGCGTGCGGGCGATGTGGCAACGGGGGCAAGAGATTTTCGCTGAGGTCGCCGTCGGTGAGGGTGTGACGGTCGCGGGCTTCGGAATTCATCCGGTGGTGTTGGACGCGGCGCTGCATGCGATGGGGGTGGTCGGCCAACAGGTCGAGACGATGCTGCCGTTTTCCTGGCAGGGCGTGTGTCTGCACGCAGCCGGGGCATCGAGGGTCCGGGTGCGGATCGCGCCCGCGGGCGCCGGGGCGGTGTCGGTGGACCTGGCCGATGGTGCAGGCCTGCCCGTGTTGTCGGTGCGCGAGTTGGTGCTTCGCCCGGTCTCGGCGAAGGCGCTGTCGGCGGCGGTCGCGGCGGCCGCCGGTGGCGGTGGCGGCTTGTTCGACGTCGTGTGGTCCCCGGTTCCGGTGGAACCGACTGGCATTGGCGACGACGGCGCGACGGTGTGGCAGCTGGGCCCGGCGGCCGACGGTGTGGTCCGCTCGGTGCGGGCGGCCACCCATGAGGTGCTGCGGGTGTTGCAATCGCGGCTCGCCGGAGATGATTCCGAGAAACTGGTCGTGGTGACGCACGGCGCGGTCAGTTGGGCCGGCGAGGATGTCGAGGACTTGGCCGGCGCGGCGGTGTGGGGGCTGGTGCGCTCCGCGCAGGCCGAGCACCCGGGCCGCTTGATCCTCGTGGATTCGGACGGGTCGATGGATGTTCGCGATGTCATCGGTTGTGGTGAACCGCAACTCGTGGTGCGCTCCGGTACGGCCTATGCCCCCCGGCTGACCCCCGCCCGTGCCGCGCTGGAGCTGCCGGAGGGCGCATGGCGGATGACCGCAGGGCGCGCGGGCACGCTGGAGGACCTAGTGGTGCAGTCATGCCCACGCGTGGAGCTGGCAGCCGGGCAGGTGCGGGTGGCGGTGGCCGCGGTGGGGGTGAACTTCCGGGATGTGTTGGTGGCCCTGGGAATGTATCCCGGCGGCGGCGAGATCGGTGTCGAGGGCGCGGGCGTGGTCGTCGAGGTCGGGCCGGGCGTAACCGGGCTTGCGGTCGGCGATGCCGTGCTGGGTTTGTTGGGGGTGGTGGGTTCCGAGGCGGTGGTGGATGCGCGACTGGTGACGGCGGTGCCGACGGGTTGGTCGCTGGTGGAGGCAGCGAGCGTGTCGGTGGTGTTTTTGACCGCGCTGTATGGGTTGTCGGTGCTGGCCGGTGTGAAGGCCGGGCAGAGGGTGCTGGTGCATGCCGCGGCCGGTGGGGTGGGCATGGCGGCGGTGCAACTGTTGCGCCATTGGGGTGCGGAGGTTTTCGTCACCGCCAGCCGCGGCAAGTGGGAAACGCTGCGGGCGATGGGTTTTGACGACGACCGCATCGGGGATTCACGAACGCTGGAATTCGAGCAGAAGTTTCTTGCCGCGACCGGCGGCGCCGGGGTGGATGTGGTGCTCAACTCGCTGGCCGGTGAGTTCATCGACGCGTCGCTGCG
>NZ_MBEM01000071.1:0-13561 GCF_001954045.1 Mycobacterium sp. SP-6446
CCGATGCCAGCGCCGCGCCGCGGGCCAGCGCCATGTCCGGCTCTTCGGGCGCGATCACGTCCAGCACGGTCGCCGCCACCTCCGCAGTACGAGCCGGCGCGGCCGCCGCTGACGATGTACCTGCGTCTCCCGTTCGTGACGGTGCCAATTCCGATCAACCCGCCGCCACCACCACCGCCACCGCCGCCGGCTCCTTAAGCCCTGGGCGATCGTCCGTGGCAGACGACGGCGACTAGGCGCACACTGGGCAATAACTCCGACGAGCCGTAAGGAGGTCCCGTGGGCGAACACGGTGCATTCGGATTCGATCCCGACGACTTCGATCGCATGATCAGGGAGGGCAGCGAGGGACTGCGTGACTTGTTCGAGCGGATCGGCAACTTCGTCGCCGCCCCCGGCGGCCGGGCGGGATGGTCGGCCATCTTCGAGGACCTGTCGCGGCGGCCCCGGTCCGGACCGGAGACCACCGGCGAGGCCGGCGACGGGGTGTGGGCCATCTACACCGTGGACGGCGATGGTGGCGCGCGCGTCGAGGAGGTCTACGCGACGGAAATCGACGCGCTGCGCGCCAACAAGGACAACGTGGACCCCAAGCGCAAAGTCCGTTTCTTGCCGTACGGCATCGCGGCCAGCGTCCTCGACGACGATACGGAAGAGCCGATGCCCTAATCACGTTGGGGCATCACGCATTTCGTGCGCGGTCAGCCCTGCTCGACGGAGTTCGAACCACCGGCATTGGTGATCTTCGGTGTGCCCGTATGGTAGGTGATCTTGTTGTCGAAGCCGGAGGCGTCGATGGTGTCGACGGCATCGACGGTGATCGCGTTCTGGACGCCGGACACGGTCAGGCTCGCGCAATGACCGGTGATCACAACGGTGTTGGAGACCCCGCTCACGCTGACGACGCTGTCGTTGCAGGCGACGGTCCGATTCTCGTTGATCCCGGAGATGGTGAGCTGGCCACCCGCCGGTGCGGTGGCGGACGTTGACGGGGTCGACGTTCGGGTCCGGCTCTTCGACGGCGGTGATGTGGTCGGGCTGTTGGCCGGTGACGTAAACGGAACGGAAATCGTCGGCGGGGACGTGATGATCGACCGGACCCCGGAAAGCTGATGGGCGGCGAACGCCGCGATCCCGCCGGCGAGGGCGAGCACGCCGATGACGATGACGGCGCCCAGGATCCACCACACGCGGTTGCTTGACGGGGGGTTCGGCGGTGGCCCGGAAAGGGGTCCGCCGTAGCTCCATTGGTTCGGCGGCGGCGGCACGTCCGGTCCGGGCGCGTAGGCCTGATCGGCCGGTTGCGAGCCTCCCACTTCGGACGTGCGTGCCGAGTCGGCCAGCGGGCGCTCAAGTTCCCGGATCCGGTCTTCCGGGTCTTCGTGCGGGTTCATGCACTGAATATGCCATTCATTCCGGTAATTTCGGCCCGTTCGGTAGTTTCTGCATCGTGCCCGACTTGCCGAATCGCCAGATCGTGTTGCGTCGTCGCCCGACCGGTCTGGTCAAGCCCGGTGACACCGAACTGCTCACCAAGCCGGCACCCCGGCCCGCCGAGGGTGAGGCCCTGGTCCGAACCACCTACGTCGGGCTCGACGCCGCGGTGCGGACCTGGCTGAACGACCAGCCGGGCTACCTTCCGCCGGTGCAGCTGGGCGAGGTCATCCGCGCGGCCGGGATCGGGGAAGTCGTGGAATCACGCTGCGGCGCCTACGCCGTCGGCGATGTCGTCACCACGCTGACGGGCTTCCAGGAGTACGCAATCGTGCGCGACGACGTGTTCACCACGCCCGTTCCCGGCCGGGCTTCGGTGGACCAGCTGGCCGTCATGTCGGTGTACGGCCCGACCGGGGCCACCGCCTACATCGGGATGACGGACATCGGCCGGCCCCAACCCGGCGAGACCGTCGTCGTCTCCGCGGCCGCGGGCGCGACTGGATCGGTGGCCGGGCAGATCGCCAAGATCGCCGGCGCCCGGGTGGTGGGCATCGCGGGCGGCCCGGAGAAATGCCGGGCGGTGGTCGAGGACTTCGGCTTCGACGCGTGTATCGACTACAAGAACGATGACCTGGCCGCCGCGCTCAAGGAGCACTGCCCGCGGCGCGTCAACGTCTACTTCGACAACGTCGGCGGGCCGATACTCAACGCGGTGTTGGGCCGGCTGGCCACCAAGGCGCGGGTGGTGCTGTGCGGGGTGATCTCCAGCTACCTCAGCGGAGAGCACCCCGGACCGGCCAACTACGTGAACCTGTTGTCCAAGACCGCGCTGATGCAGGGCTTCAACGCGCTCGACGACTGGGGTCGCTTCGACGAGGCCTTCGCCGCGCTTCATCGATGGGAGCACGAAGGCCGGATCAAACACCGCCAGACCGTGTTTGAGGGCGTCGAATCGTGCGTCGACGCCCTCAACGGCCTATTCACCGGGGCCAACATCGGCAAGATGTTGGTCAAGCTGAGCGAGCCGACCTCGGCCTAACTCTCGCCGAGGACGCGGTGCAGCGTCTTCTTCGCGTCGGTCAGGGCTTCCAGCACCTTGGTGCGGGTCTCGGCGAGCTGCTGCTTCTGCTCGTCGGTGCCGGTCCAGGTGATCGTGCGCGCCAGCCCCGCGACCTCGAAGAGGGTCCTGCGGATCTTGAACACATCGCCGAACTTGGCCGCTCGACCCAGGAAGGCGTGCGCGGTCTCGCTGCTGACGCCGCGCCAGGACAGCAGGTTCTGGCCGAATTCGGTCAGCGTCGCCACACCGTTGTCGACCGTGACCACACCCCGGCCGGCCAGCAGCCCGATGGCCAGCTCCGCCACGTCCTGCGGCGGGGTGAATGCACCCTCGGTCGCGTCGGACACCCGCTGCACGATCTGCGCGGCGTCGGCCGGCCCGTCGAGCAGCAGGGCCGCGGTCACGAACGCGGCGCGCTTGAGAAAGGGGCGACCGCCGGGCCCGAAGCCGCCCTTGAAGCCGGGGCCGCCGAACCCGCCGTGTCCCCAACCCTTTTCGCCCCAGCCGCCAAAGCCGGGACCACCAAAGCCGGGACCACCAAAACCGGGTCCGCCAAAACCGGGCCCACCGAAACCGGGCCCACCGAACCCGCCGAAAAATCCACCAGACATCTCTATTCCTTTCAACACATCAGAGGTATCAAGCTCCTTGATACCACCGACACGGGCAATGTCAACAAGCTTGATGGTTGAACGGTGCGAAGCCGGGTGGCGCGCGCCGAGCACGCGGCCGAAAATGGGCTGCTATCGTCCAAATATGGATCGGCGTCGGATGATGATGATCGCCGGATTTCGGGCCCTACCCGGCGGAAATGCTGGTCCACTGGGTGCGTGTCTTTTGAAAACCACCTGAGGTGGGATGCGTAGCATCCTGGTGCATGGTTTCATAACACCGTTTGCGACAGTTGCCGAGAAGGGGCGCACCGAGTCAGAGTTCCCGACTTCAACGATGGGTGGTTGGTAGATGGATCGTCGCAGCATGTTGTTGACGACAGGGCTCGGCATGATCGGGGCCGCGATGCGCATGCCCGAGGCCTGGGCGGCCCCGTCGGCGCCGCAGGCGCCGTCGGCCGGCGGCGGCGGGCCGTACATCTTCGCCGACGAATTCGACGGCCCGGCGGGCTCAGGTCCCGATCCGGGCAAGTGGACGGTGCAGACCTGGCAGGACGACGTGTTCCCGCCGGTCGAGGGCATCTACCGCGACGACCGCCGAAACGTGTTCCTCGACGGCAACTCCAACCTCGTCCTGCGCGCCACCCACGAAATGGGCACCTACTACAGCGGCAAACTGCGCGGCAACTTCCGCAGCATGATCAACCAAACCTGGGAAGCCCGGATTAAGCTCAACTGTTTGTTCCCCGGCCTGTGGTCCGCGTTCTGGGGCGTCAACGAGGATCCCATGCCCGACGGCGAGGTCGACATCTTCGAGTGGTACGGCAACGGCGCCTGGGCTCCGGGCACCACTGTCCACGCGGCATCGAACGGGAAAACGTGGGAGGGCAAATCGATTCCCGGTCTGGTGGACGGTGGTTGGCACACGTGGCGAATGCACTGGGGGCCGGAGGGTTTCCAATTCTCGCGCGACGGGGCGGCACCGTACTTCAGCGTGCCGAACAAGCCCATCCATGTCTACGGCGGCCCTCCCGAGGACATGCGCTGGCCGTTCAACAACCCCGGCTATTGGATGACTCCGATGTTCACCCTCGCCGTCGGCGGGGTGGGCGCCGGCGACCCGGCCGCGGGGACCTTCCCGGCGGACATGCTCATCGACTACATCCACATCTGGTAGGCGCTCATCGCTCGGCTTTGATTACCTGCACCAGGTTGAACTGCCATCGCTCGACCAGCCGGAAGCCCAGATCGCGCGGGACAGCGAACGCGGGCGTCGCGCCGTAGCGAGGACCGGGCGCAAGTGCCGCGCCCTGCTCGTGGGCCGGCTGCGTCGCGTCGGCCTGGGTGATGATCCATACCACGCCGCAATGACTTAGCGGCGCGGCGACGACTTCCGGTATCAGGTTGGTGTCGAAGACTTCATTGCGGTCGGTTGCCCGTTGCCACAGGGTGAGGTCGATCAGCTTCCGATAGGCATCGGGACGCGCCGCCAGCAACGGCCGCATCGGGGCGGGCATAAATGTCACCGTGTCGTTGACCAGCAGACAATCGCCCGGTGCGGCCTTCGTCGTGATGAGATCCGCCACCTGGCTGTAGTCCATTCCGTATTTTGCGTACGGGTTACGTTGTGCCCGAACATAATTCGGCGCAGCTGCCACAGCGAAAAGCACTACGATGCCCGTCGCCGCCCAGCGGTTGATCACCAACGTGCCGATGCAGACACCGAGGGCCAGCGCCACCGCCGGCGCCGTGAACGACAGATAGCGCGGCGTGTAGATCGGGTGGACCGCGACGGCCGACCAGATCACGATCAGGGCGGTCGGTATCACCAGCCACGCGGCCGCCAACGTCAACAGCTGCCGGTCCGACTCTTTGAGTTTCGCAGAGCCGCTGAGCCACAAGACAATTGCTGCCGCCACCACCAAGGCCGACAACACCGCGAACGGTGGGCTCCGTTCGAAGTATTGCTGCACCGTCACGTCTTCGATGGTCCGGTGCCCGATCGGAGCGATCCATTTGATCTGCTGAACCTGCCCCACGACCTTGAAGGCGAACGGCGCCAGCGCGCCAACCGTCAGGACCGAAGCGATCGCGAAGTGAACGAGCACGGCTCGACTGCGCCAGAACGCGCAGACGAAAACGACATACGCCAACAACAATAGGACGATGTACATCTCGAGCAGGATCGACGACGCCAGGGCGATCGCGTAATACAGCCAGCACCAAGCGTTGTCGCGGCGAGCGGCGACAACGAGCAGCACGGTCAGCCACACCGCCGCCATCATCGACAGCGCGTAGGGCCGCGCCTCGATGCCTGCCCACGTCGAGCGCGGCAGGATCCCGCAGATGACCCCGGCGGCCACCGCGACGGTGCGAGACGAGAACTGCTTGCTCAGCACCACGACGCCGGCGGCGGCGCCCCCGACGGCGAGGCCACTTGGTGCGCGGGACCAGAACTCGGTGGGCGGGAAGATCTGGAACCAGCCGTGCATCAGTAGGTAGTACAGCCCGTGCACGGCGTCGACGTTGCCGAGCATCCGCCACAACTGGGCCAGGGATCGACTGTAGGAGGCCGAAATGGTTGCCGCCTCGTCGTACCAGAAGGACGGGCGCCCGGCGCCGATCAGACTGACGGCGGCGGCGAGTATTCCAACGATCAGCGGGTCGAGTGCGGCCGGCGGCGGTGCCAGCCGGTTACCGCGAAGCGCACCACGGGAAGGCCGTGACTCGCTCAGCACATCGCTATGTTGCCAGAAGGCAGGTCTCAGTTACTCAGCCACACGTGCCAAAAACCGTCGGGGCCCAGGCGGCAGTCCCAATGGGTGTAGAGGTGGTCGTTGTGGGTGATCTCGACGTGCGGGCCGTCCGCCTCGCAACCGCCCTGGCTCGAGTAGTTGCCCTCGACCTCCACTTCATCGGCGTTGGCTACGCCCACCGCAATGGTCATCAGCCCGGCGAATGCCATTAGTCCTGCGGCCGCAAACTTCCTCATGGCGCCTTCCCCTCGTTATCGGTGACGCGACTCTATCGATTCGGCCTGGCGCCCGCGCCGCAATCGCGGGGACTCAACGGACCGGTGATTCGAACGTATGATCGATCAATGGGTCAGCTCGCGTCGATCGGGTACAACGGGCAGCCGGTCCGCAGCCCGTTTCGGGTGGTGCGCCCGCCGATCACGGTGCTGGTGGACCTGACCGTGCTGTTCCCGCGCGAGCCGCACCGGTCCGGCCGGTATCAGCCCAACGGCCTGCAACTGCACAAGGTCGTGGAGGGCCGGCTGACCTGCTGGGGGCTCTGCGAGCAGGGCGACTGGTGGGGGCTGGTCACCTATCCGATCGCATACGGGTCCAAGCAGAGAAGCGTGACGCATTGGGTCCCGGCTTGGACCCTGCGCCGACGGGGCTAGCCGCTCGCGGGTTCGGCCGGAGCCAGCCGGCGTCCCTGCACGTAGGTTCCGGCGATGGACGTCTCCCGCGTGCTCATCAGCAACCCGAACAGCGTCTGGTCGCGGGCCATGGCCGGATCGTCGGACCGCACGCCCTGAGTGATCACGGCCTTCAGCGCCGGCGTGCGGTTCGGGTCGATGACGACGAAGTCGGCCTCCTTGCCGACGTCGAAGTTGCCGAACCGGTCCTCCATGTCGAGTGCGCGTGCACCGCCCAGCGTTCCGAGGAACAGCATTTCGGCGGGGTGCATCGAAACCCCGGCGTCGCCCGGCTCCGAGATGTGCACCTTGAAGGCGGCGGCGAGCACCTGCGGTATCGGCCACTCGTCCCCGCCGCCGAAATCCGTTCCGGCGGCGATGTTTACACCGGAGGCAACCGTGCGCAGCCACGGCATGGTGCCCGAGCCGAGGAACTGCTGGGATACGGGGCAGTGCGCGATCGACGTGCCGGTCTCCGACATCCGCTCGAGTTCGGAATCCTGACAATGCACCGCGTGCGCCATGACACTACGGCGCCCGAGCATGCTCGGCCCGCCGACCTTCGAGCCCGGCAGGAACCTGCCGTCATAGGTATCCAGGTAGGTGTCGACCTGAAAGATCTTCTTGGTTTCGGCGACCTCGCCGGTCTCCGGGCGGTTGTTCTCGTTGAGATGGGTGTGGAAATACACACCCCGATCGCGCACCGAATCATACAGTTCACCAAGGCTTTTCAGCACCTCGGCGGTGACCGCGATCGCGAAGCGCGGAACGACGGCGACGTGCAACCGCGCGGTCTTCGCGTCTCCGGTGTCCGCCGCGTGCCACTTGTCGATCTCCTCCCGGACCAACCGCAGCGCATCGGACTCGGACGTCATCAACGGCTCAGCTGCTTTGGGGCCGACGGTCTGGATGCCGCGGCCGCTGACGATCCGCAGTCCTCGCCGCTGCGTCTCGCCGAACAGCGCGTCTTGGGCGTGGGGAAACGCGGACCCGAAGACCATGGCCGCGGTGGTTCCGCTCGCGATGCGCCGGTCGCAGAACTCGACGGCCGCCCGCTTGGCGAACGCCGGCTCGGCGAAGCGGGCCTCCGACGGGTACATGCAGCCGGTCAGCCACTCCAGCAGCTGCCCCCCGTTGTACGAGTCGCCGGCAAACGTCTGCGGAAAATGCACGTGGGCGTCGACGAAGCCCGGCAGCAGAAACCCGGGTCTGTGATTGGATACCGGCGCCGACCGGTACTTCAGCGGGATGTCGGCGCGCTCGCCGCAGAACGCGACCTTGCCGTCGTCCCCGACCACCAGCGCACCCTCGGGAATCGACACCAGGGCCGCGGCGGCTTCGGACAGCGGCGGTGCGCCGGTGAGGTGAAAAATGTGTCCAAGGTGGGTCCGAGTCACGCGATCATCCCCCCTGTCTGGGAGCGCAACGAATGTTGTTGCACCGCACGTCACATCCAACCACTCCAGCGGCTTTTCGGGGTCAACACGACCACACCCGGCGCGCTCGCTGGCACGATCCCGCGGTCAGTGCGAAGATTGCTGCCCGTGGCAACTAGCTGGGGATCCGTTCTGAGCGTGCTCACTCCGCTGGCGCTGGTCGTCGCGATCTCGCCGCTGTCGATCATCCCCGCGGTCCTGGTGCTGCAGACGCCGCGGCCGCGACCCACCAGCCTGGCCTTCCTCGGGGGTTGGGTATTCGGGCTGGCGGCGCAGACCGCGATCTTCGTCGCGGCCTCCGGCGCGCTCGGTGGGATGCACAACGCGCCGCCTAGGTGGGCGTCCTGGCTGCGCGTGGTCCTCGGGTCGGCACTGATCCTGTTCGGCATCTACCGGTGGCTGACCCGCCACGGCCACAGCGAGTCGCCGGCGTGGATGCGGGCATTTGCCACCATCACACCGAGGCGGGCAGCGATCACCGGGCTGGCGCTGACGGTGGTGAGGGTCGAGGTGCTGATCATGTGCCTGGCCGCCGGCTTGGCCATCGGCACCAACGACCTTGGTGTCGTCGACGGGCTGATATGCGGCGCGTTTTTCGTCACCCTCTCCGCGTCGACGGTCGCGATCCCGGTGCTGGCCTACGCAGAGGTCGGTCACCGCCTAGACGATCCGCTGGCACGGCTCAAAACCTGGATGGAGCGCAACAACGCCGCGCTGATGGCGGCCATCCTGGTCTTGATCGGTTTGATGGTGCTCCACAACGGAATTCGCGCGTTGTGACTTCGCGCCGCCCGGCTCAGCGGTAACCGCCGTCGGACAGGCCGGCGTCCGCTTCGAGCCTGTTGACCTTGCCAAAGACCCTGTCGCGGACGACTTCCCAGAGGTAGGCCGTGATCATGCCGGCATGGCCTTTATCGGCCCACTGCTGGCAGTGCAGCTCCTCGTGGTGCAACACCCGGTCCAGCGCGAGGTTGCTCTCGAAAGCGTTGCCATTGCGGTCGCAATACCAGGCATGCCCGGACTCGACGATCTGGCGAAGCCGTTGTTCGGTGCCGATCGAGTCGTCGACGTTGACCATGAAGATGTCGCCCCAGGCGGTGCCACCCTCCCTGCTGAACAGCTTCTGGACCCGATTGCCGCCGAGGCCCATGAGTATGCCGTTGGGCGTGGTGACGAGGCGCCCGCCGTTGCGGTGCGCGAAGCCGACATCCTGCTCGTAGCTCCAGCGGTTTGCCTTCTGCCGGTTGACGATCCGCCCAACCTCCGTGGCGGTGTACGGCGTCTCGGGGAAGTCCGTGGGTTGCTTGCCCGCCCTGCCGTAGTCCGTCCCGGCGTTCAGGACGTAGGTCATCAGCGCCGCTTTGCGCGCGTCGCTTCCGGCGACGCCCCGCGGCAGGAGGAAGAAGGACTTGCCGTCCGGATCTTTGATCTCGGCGCAGTGCGCGAGAATCGTGAAGCTCTCCGGGGTGATGCCGTGCTCTCGGGCGATCGCGGCGACGACGTCGGAAGGCACGCCCCGGCGTTCGGCGTTCTCGAGCCACTGCCGGTGGTAGCCCTGCCCGACGGCCGGCTCGGAGCTTTCCCGCTCCCGATCGTTTCGCTTGAAGACCACCACACGCACATTGTGTTCGTCTTCTGGCGTGCTGAGTAGCTTGGAGGGGATGTTTGACGATCCGGCGCCCCTGGCCAAGTTCTTCGCACGTGCCAATGCCGTCGTGCGGCCTTTACTCAAATCGCCGTTGCACCCGATCGTGAGCGGCCGGCTGATGCTCCTGAACTACACGGGCGGTAAGACGGGTGCGCAGTACAGCTTCGCAATCGGTTATTTCCCCTGGGATGACGGCGACATCATCGCTACGAGCTCCGCCAAGTGGCCCAAGACGATCGGCGGCGCCCGAAACGTGCGTTTGCTTATCAAGGGTTGCTGGTTCGCGGCTCAGCCGAGCGTGCTCAGTGAACCGGAGCGCAAGGCCGACCTTCTCGGTGAATTCGCGAGACGCAATGGGCCACGAGCAGCCAAAGGGCTGATGCTGGGCCTGCCGGGGGATCGCCAGCCGGATCGGCAGGAGTTGCTCGACGCCGCGGCCAAGACGACCATCGTGCGTTTCGCCATAGAACCCGAGACGGCGCGTCCCTGAGTTGTGACAACCTCGTGACGTCACCTTTTGGAAACGGCGCGGTGCGGCGCGGCTCATGTTCCATATTGTCTGCAGACAATTGGCTCGGTCGTCGGGAACGACTTCGGTATGGCTATGCGGTTCGGCCGCACTGGTTTGGAAGTATTTGTGCGCGAAAAAGGAGTCGACGCTGATGGTGGAGCGGTTCAGCATCAAAGTAGTTGCGAGCGCCGGGTTGTGCGGAGCCGCCATAGCGTTGAGCCCCGACGCCGCGGCCGCCCCGCTGATAACGGGCGGCCACGCGTGCACCCAGCAGCAGGCGGGCGAGGTGCCAGCGGCCGGCGGTGGACCGGCAGAAGCCGCTGGCGGACCGGTACTCGCCGCCGGTGGCTCGGTCGTCGAAACGTGTGCCGCTCCGCTCACGGACATGTCCGGTGTTCCGCTGGTGGTGCCCGGTCCCGTTGGCGCCCCGATCGTGCCCGTCGTGCCGGCTGGCGTTCCGCTCTTGCCCGGCCCGCTGCCCCTTCCCCTGGGCGCTCCGGTAGCCCCGGTGGTTCCGGCCGGTGCTCCGCTGATCGCGCTCGGCGCTCCGGTGGAGGCACCGATCGATGGCGTGGCGACCGCCCCGCTCCTCGACATGTCCGGCGTCAAGGACGCGCCGACCGGTCCGGCGCCGACGGGCGGGCCGGTGCCCGGTCAGCCGGTTATGCCCGGTCCGTCGGGCGCGCGCTGACGCCTTCTCGGACGCTACGGACCCGCTGGGGAATCACCAGCGGGTCCGTTTGTATGTGTCGACTCAGTGAAAAGCGTGTGGAGTCAGAGCATTTCGTCGGTGTGCGGTTAGGCGCGGAGCCTAGTCAGCGAGTCACTGGCTGAGGAACTTCGATGCTGTTTTCCTGCACGATCACCGGGTCGCCAACGTTGACGGTGTTGTAGTACCACTCGGCGTCCTCTGGGCTGAGGCTGATGCAGCCGTGGCTGACATTCTCTAACCCGAGCGCATTGATGGCCCACGGAGCCGAGTGCACGAAGAGGCCACGGTCGGTGATGCGAACGGCGTAGTCCACCGGAAGCCGGTAACCGTCGGGAGCGTCGACGGGGATGCCGACGCTGCTCGAATCCATCACGATGGAGCGCTCTTTGGATAGGACGGTGTACATGCCGGCGGGGGTCGGGTAGTCGGGCCTGCCCATGGACGCCGGCATTACCCCCTGCTCCCCAAAGTGGGGCCGGTGGTGCGGCGCCGGGAGCGAAGGCGGCGGTCCCGCCTCGACCCCGTCGATGGTCACGGTGAACGTGTGCTCTGAGATGCTGGCGACACCGACGACGGCCGGACCCGTCTTTATTTCCGTGGACACGCCGCCCACCGAGAGCGGAATTATGCTGTGCGCGGGCCAGAATCGGTCCGGCACCCACTGCACGACCTTGTTGTCGAGCCATTCGAACTTGCCGGTCATCGGCGGCGTCGACTTGACTGCGATGGCACGCTCGGCCGCGTGTCGGTCGGCGATGGGCGCATCGAACGTCACCACCACGGGATGCGCGACACCCACGACGTCGCCCCGCTTCGGGAGAACCGACGAGATGGCGAAATGCTGCGGCTGGTGCGCCGCGGCCACACTTACGCCGGCCGGGCTCGCAACCACGCTCCCGGCCATCCCTACGACGGCAAGAACACACCGAACAACCGCCCGCATGGCTCCAATTCCTTCTAACTGACAGCGTTGCAATAGTGATGGTAAAGGGGTCCTGAACAGTGGAAGTGCAAGGGCGCGTTCGCAATTGATCAAGACTTCATCACGGTTTGGCTACAGCCGACGGGACGGGGCGGACGTGGTGTGCTGCGCTACCGGTGGCCGCCGCCGCCGCTCTCGGCACCGCCGCCAGAGCTGCTGCCACCGCCAGAGCTGCTGCCACCGCCCGAGCTGCTGCTGCCGCCCCCACCGAAGCCACCGCCGCTCTCGGCGCCGCCGCCGTGGCTCCCGCCGCCGGACTCACCGCCAGCACCTCCGCCAGAGCTCGCGCCACCACCGTCTGTCGGTCCACCAACTGGTCCACCACCGGCGGCCGGGCCGACGCCGTGCGGCGCGCCGTCGCCGGGAGTTCCGTGGCTCGGACCGGGGCCGGTAGCAGGTCCGCCCGGGTTGCCGGCGGCCCCGCCACCGGGATTCGGGCCCTGCGCCGGGGGAACTTGGTGGGGCGGCGGCGATTTCGGCGGCGCGGGCGACGGAACGTGGACCGGCGGGGGGACATGGAGCGGCGGCGGCGAATCGATCGGTGGCGACGGGTGCGGCGGCGCCTGAAGGACCGGCGGGTTCGCCGGAGGGTCCGGCAGGATTACTGGCGGGGGAGCGGGCAGCGCGATCGGCGGGACAACCAGCGGAATGGGCACCGGCGGCGCCGCAATCGGGGCCGGGAGGACCGGAGCCGCGGGCGGCGGTGCCGCGGGAACCGGTGCCGCCGGCGGCGGTGGGACCGCTGGCGGACTCAACGGCTTTGGTGCCGCCACCGGGGTGGCCGCGACTTCCGCTGGCACAGGGGCGAATACCTGCTCGGCCGGGGCGATGAGATTGTGCAGCGGGGCGGGTAGCAACCCGACCGTCGTGTGGACGCCGACTGACAGTGCTACCTCCAGTGCCAACGCCGCGCTAAAGCCCGCGACCGCCAGCACGCTTCCGACCAGCAGTCCCGACCTACGACGGACGGCCGCGTCCATGACGACCGTTGGGGCGCTGGTTTCGTCGTCCGCGACCGCGCTGTAGGCAAGGTCGTCCTCGCCAGGCTCGGCGACGGCGATGCTCAGATACTCGGGTAGTGCGCTCGCGTCGACCGCGCCCGTGCCGGGGTCCTGTGCATAGGCGAGCGCAGCCGTCGACGACGCGAACAACGACGCGTTCGCGGACGCGAGGGCCGCCCCGCGGGCCAGGGCCGTCTCCGGTTCTTCGGGCGCGCTCACGGAAAGCGACGTCGCCTCTTCTAATTGCGCCCTGACCGTTGCGATGTCAACGCCGGAGCCGAGCACAAACAGTCCACCCGGGCGCGTCGGCGGCTGGTCGAGTCCGGCGAGCAGGTGCATCAGCTCGTCGTCCGTCAGCCGCCCGGGCGCGGCAGTCAATCGCTCTTGCTGAACATCCGCGATGGAACCGTCGGAGGTCTCGACGACGGCCAAAGTCGCGGTGTCGGGCTCAATGAAGAGCAGCGCGGTGCGTTCGTAACCCATTGCGTCGCCGACGAATTGAGTCAGCGAGGTCGCAGCCAGAAACGCCGATACCAGCATCACGTTCTCGAGCTTGTGGGCGGTCAGCGCGTCGCGCAGGGCGGCCGCTTCGAGTTGATCCGTCCACGTGACCCCGATAGACGACAGCTCGAGGCCGGCATCGGCGGCGCCCTCACGCGTGCCCAGGATGGCGGCGACCACGCGGTCGGACGCGCTGACGGTCGGTAAGTCGTCGCCGGCGCTTGTCGCGAATTCGTTG
>NZ_MBEM01000072.1:0-19529 GCF_001954045.1 Mycobacterium sp. SP-6446
GGCACCCCAAGCACCTGGGCATAAATCCCGGCCAGAATCTCCTCGCTCGGAGTGGCCGGGGCCCGATACCGTTCGGTCCCGTATTCGGGGGCGGGCAGCGCGCGAGTATCGAGCTTGCCATTGACCGTCACCGGCAACTCGTCGAGAACCACCACCGCGGCAGGCACCATCCAGGAAGGCAACCGTTTAGCCAACGCCGCACGCAAACCGCCCGGATCCGCCGCCCCGGTCACATATCCCACCAGCCGCTTATCGCCGGGACAGTCCTCGCGTGCGATCACCGCCGCCTGCTCAACGCCATCGAGAGCTGTTAGAGCGCTTTGGATTTCGCCCAGCTCGATACGATACCCACGAATCTTGACCTGCTCATCGGCACGGCCCACATAGTCCAGCTGCCCATCAGCGCGCCAGCGCACCAAATCCCCGGTGCGATACATCCGCTCCCCCGGCCCACCAAACGGACACGCCACAAACCGCGACCCGGTCAACCCCGAACGGCGCCAATACCCAACCCCCACACCGCGACCCGCCACATACAATTCCCCCACCACGCCGTCGGGCACCCGGTGCAACCAGCTGTCCAGCACAAAGAAGGCGGCACCGGACACCGGCGAACCGATCGGCGGCGCACCGGATCCCGCTGTCAGCGGCGCGCTCTTGGACGCCCACATCGTGGTCTCGGTTGGGCCGTAGACGTTGATCATCAGTCGTCCGGGTGCCCACCGATCCACCAGTTCGGGCGGGCAGGGCTCAGCGCCGATCACCAACGCCGTCGACACGAGACCCTCGGTTGAGAGCATCCCCACCGCCGACGGGGTCTGGGTGAGCACGCTGACCCGCTCGCCGATCAGCAGCTTGTGGAAATCCTCCGGGGATCGGGCCACCTCATCGGGAACCACCACCAGCCGCCCACCGTGCAACAACGCGCCCCAGATCTCCCACACCGAAAAATCGAACGCGTACGAGTGAAACTGCGTCCACACCTGACCCGGTTCCAGTTTCAGGCCGGTATCCAGTGAGTCGAACAGCTGGGCGACGTTGTTATGGGTGACGGTGACCCCTTTGGGGACGCCGGTGGTGCCCGAGGTGTAGATCAGGTGGGCAAGGTCATCGGGGTACGGCGGCGGCAGCGCGGTGCTGGGTTGGGTCCCCACCGCGGGGTCATCGATAAAAATGACCGGCACGTCATGCCAGGCCAGCCGATCAGCCAAGCTGGTGGTCGTGATCACGGTGAGAGGCGCGGCATCGCCGAGCATGAACCCGATCCGCGGCCCAGGCAGTGACGGGTCGATCGGCAGATACGCCGCCCCGCTCTTCAAAACCGCCAAGATCGCCACGATCGCCTCGGCCGACCGCGAAAACAGCAGTGCCACACACTCACCCGCACCGGCGCCCTCGGCGGCCAACAGGTGCGCCAACCGATTCGCCGCCTCGTCCAGCTCCCGGTAGGTCATGGACAAGCCCCGGCAAGTCAGCGCGACCGCCTCGGGCGTGCGCGCCACCTGCGCGGCGAACAACCCCGGAATCGAGTCCGTCGTCACGGGCTGGCTCAGCACCGCCCGGTTGCCCCACCCGTCCAGGCGGGCGCGCTCACCGGCGTCCAGCACATCCATCGATGACAACCGTCGCGTGGGTTCGGTGGTTAGCGCCTCCAGCACCCGCCGGAAACCTTCGGCGATCGTTTCGACGATCGCCTCGTCGAAGGCATCGGCGTCGTATTCGAGGCGCAGGCCCAATTCGTGACCGGCCATGGCTTGCATCGTCAGCGGATAGTGGTTGTATTCGCGGCTGGTGAACGAGGCGATGTTCAACCCGTCATCCCCCGCCAATGCGCTCGTGTCGACCGGGTAGTTCTCAAATACGAACAGGGTGTCGAAAAGTTGCTCGTGGCCGGTGACGCGGTGGATTTCGCTTAGCGACAGATGTTGGTGTTCAAGCGTTTTGCTGTGGGCGCGTCGCAGCTGGTCGAGCAGGCCGGCGGCGGTCGTTGTCGGTGTGATGTTGGCCCGCACCGGCACGGTGTTGATCAGCAGACCCACCATCGAGTCCGCGCCGGGGACCTCCGCCGGCCGCCCCGAGACCGCGGCACCGAAGGTGACGTCATGGTGCCCGGTCAGCCACATCAGTACCTGCGCCCAGGCGGCCTGCAGCACGGTGTTGACGGTGGTGTGATGCGTGCGGGCCAGCTCGGTGAGCGCGCGGGTGGTGTGCCCCGGCACCCGGTACGACGCAACGCCACGCTTCCCGTGCCCCACCCGCTCCGGCGGGCCCACCAATGTGGGTGTGTCGAAGCCGGCGAACGCCTCGCGCCAGGCCGCGCGGGCGGCATCCATGTCTCGATCGGCCAGCCACGCAACGAATCTGCGGTACGGGACCACGGCGGGCAATCGCTGCCCGTAGTAGGCGGCGAAGATTTCTCGGAGCAGGATCGGCAGCGACCAACCGTCGAGCACGATGTGATGGAAGGTCAGCACAAAGCGGTGCTCGTCGGGTGCCGTGCGGATCAACGCGGCCCGAGCGGCCGGCTGGTCGGCGAGATCACGGACCGCGGCACGTTCGGCGGCACCGAGCCGCTCGATCTGCTGATCGACGTCGCCGCCGCCGAGTTCGACGTACCGCCACGCCGGCGCGGGATCAGCGGGGATGACCTGCACCGGCTTCCCGAACTGCTCCCAGAATCGGGCCGCCACATTCGGATGCCGGTTGACCATCGTGTGGACCGCATCGCGCAGCCGGTGCGGATCGAGCGGACCGCTCAATGTGACATCGAGCTGTACGGCATAGAGATCGTCGCCGCCTCGCGCGGCCCTGGCGTGAAAGAGCAGTCCTTGCTGCAGTGGGGTCAGCGGAAGCACGTCAGCGATCCGCATTGTGCCACTGAGCTCGTCGATCTGCTGCTGGCTCAGACCGGTGAGCGCGATGTCGGACGGTGTCAGCCCGCCGCCACCGCTTTGCACATGCGCGCAGATGCCGGCCAGCGCGTCAAACCACAGCCGGCCCAACCGGCTGATCTGCGCGCGATCGAAAGCCGATGGCGCCCAAGTCCAATCGGCGCGTAGGCACGGTCCGGCGTCGCCGTCAACCGTGCCCGCGTTGAGCTCGACGGAGTGCGCGAGCGGCATCGGTGTGGCCGCCGCGACGCCGGTCAACGACAGGCTGTCGGGGCAGACTCGCCAGAGTTCGTCGGACCTCTCGGAGCCCGCGGCTCCGAGGCGCCCCAGGTAGTTGAACCCGATCGGCGGGTCGGTGTCGGCCAGATCGACATCGATGTTCAAGTACCGCAACATCCCGTAGGTCAATCCGTCCGGGTGAGCGCGAAGCTGTTCCTTGGCGTCCTTGACGAGCACACCCAGTCGCGGGTGGCCGGCGATCACCTGGGCCCAGGACAGTCCGCCAACCTTCAGGGCCACCGGGTATTTGGTGGTGAACCAGCCCACGGTGCGGGACAGGTCGACATCGGCAGCCAGTTCCTCGTCACGTCCGTGGCCCTCGACGTCGATGCCGATTGGCGTCGCGCTGTCGCCCGCAAACTCGGTCAGCGCCAAGGCAAATCCGATCAACAAGACGTCTTGCACCCCGGCATGGAACGCCGCCGGCACCTCACCGAGCAGCAGCCGGGTGGTCTCGACATCCAGCTGCACCGATAAATGCCCAGCCGTGGCGAACGTGTCGACCTCCGGTTGCACCGCGGGCAACGCGGCGGGGGTGGCGGCCACCTGCCGCCAGGCCTCGGCCTGACCGACCACGTCCGGGTGGTGGGCGCGCTCGGCCAGCAGCGAGGCCCACCGCGCAAACGACGTCCCGCCCGCCGGCAATGCCACCGGCTCGCCGCTGCGGTGCTGGGCCCACGCAATGTTCAAGTCCTCCAACAGGATTCGCCACGATACGCCGTCGACGGCAAGATGATGAAGAATCAACGCCAATTGGCCCGTGGGCGGCACCCACAACGCGCTGACCATCATTCCGGCGGCCGGGTTCAACCTAGAGCGGGCCGACACCAGCGCCGCATCGGAGAACACGTCGACGACTTGCAGGCACTCGCGCGCATCCACCGACCCGGGCTGGGGCACGGTCAGCGACCGGTCCTCGTCGACACGCAGCCGCAACATGGCATGCCGATCCAGTAGGGCCTGCAGCACGACCACGACGTCGGCCTGGGTCGCCCCGGCGGGAGCCTGCACCACCATGGTCTGGTTGAACTGCTCCACCGGTCCGTCGATGCCCCGCAGCCACTGGATGATCGGGGTGGCCACCACCGGCCCGACACCGTCATCGGTCGCGTCAGCGACACCGGTGGCCACCGCGGCCACCCGCGCCAGCCGGGCGACGGTCTGCTCGACGAAGATGTCACGCGGCCGGCACACCAGGCCGGCGGCACGCGCGCGCGTTACCACCTGCATCGACGAGATGCTGTCCCCGCCAAGGTCAAAGAAGGTGTCGTCGACCCCGACCTGCTCCAACCCGAGCACCTGGGCGTAGATGCCGGCCAGAATCTCCTCGACGGCTCCATCCGGGGCGCGGTACCGCTCACCATCTCCGTAGTTGGGCGCCGGCAGGCGGCGGGTGTCGAGTTTCCCGTTGGCCGTCAACGGCAGCTCATCGATCGCCAGCACCGCGGCCGGCACCATGTACGCGGGCAACCGCTCGGCCATAGAGGCACGGATGTCGCGCGGATCCGCCGTTCCAGTGACGTAGCCGACCAAGCGTTTGTCGCCGGGGCGGTCCTCGCGGGCGATCACCGCGGCGTGCCGCACCCCCTCGAGTTCGGTTAGGGCGGTGTGGATTTCGCCGAGTTCGATGCGATACCCGCGGATCTTGACCTGCTCGTCGGCACGCCCCAGATACCGCAGCTGCCCGTCAACACCCCACGACACCAGGTCGCCGGTGCGATACATCCGACCCCCGCCGAACGGGCACGCCACAAACCGCGACGCGGTCAACCCCGAACGGCCCACATAACCGACGCCCACCCCGGCGCCGGCCACATACAACTCACCGACCACCCCGACCGGCACCGGACGTAACCACTCGTCGAGCACGAACAACGCCGCCGCCGGCACCGGCGCGCCGATCGGCACCACCCCCGACTCCGGACTCAGCGGAGCGCTGATCGCCACGCACATCGTCGTCTCGGTGGGGCCATACGCGTTGACCATCACCCTTCCGGGCGCCCACCGCTCCACCACTTCGACCGGGCAGGCCTCACCGACCACCACCAATGCCGCCGACTCCAGCCCCCTCGGGGACAGCGCGGCCACGGCCGACGGGGTCTGGGTCAGCACGCTGACCTGTTCCCTGACCAACAGGTCATGGAAGTCCTCCGGTGAGGCGGCGACCTCCTCGGGCACCACGACCACGCGGCCCCCACGCAACAGTGCGCCGAAGATCTCCCACACCGACACGTCGAACGCCAACGAATGACACAGCGGCCACACGCCTGGGCGCGGCAGGCCGGCGTCCAACGCCGCCAACAACTGGGTCACGTTGCGGTGAGTGATCGCAACGCCTTTGGGCACGCCGGTCGTGCCGGACGTGTAAATCAGGTACGCGGGATCGTCCGCCGCCGGTGCCGGCGGCGCGGTGCACGGCTGGGCGTCGATCGCGGGGTCGTCGATATCGATGACTCGCAGATCTCGGCCGTCCAGCCGACCGGCCAGCGCGGCGACGGTGAGCACGGCGACCGGCCCGGCGTCGTCGAGCACGAACCCGATCCGCTCCGTCGGCACAGTCGGGTCGATCGGCAGGTACGCCGCCCCGGTCTTGAGCACCGCCAGAATCGCGACGATCGCCTCGGCCGAGCGGGGCAACAGCAGCGCCACACACCCACCCGCTCCGACGCGCTCACTAATCAGCAAGTGCGCCAACCGGTTTGCCGCCTCATCTAGCTCGCGGTAGGTCATGGCGTCGTTTCCCGCGCTGATCGCCACCGCCTCGGGAGCGGCGGCGACCTGCTCGCCGAACAACGCCGGAACCGACAGCGGCGGCGGCGCGGGCGCGGTCAACACCGCCGCGTTACCCCAGTCCTGCAGGCGGGCCCGCTCGACGTCGTCGAGCACCTCCACCGACGACAACCGCCGCGCCGGATCGGCGGTCAGGGCCTCCAGCACCCGCCTCAACCGCTCGATCAGCGTGTGGATGGTGGCCGCGTCGAACACATCGGTGCGAAACTCGACCGCCCCGCCGATCCCGGCCGCCGCACCGGCCGGGGTCCAGCGCTCGGCCAACGACAACGACAGGTCCATGCGCGCGGTGTGGGTGTCCATCGGCAGCCGTGTCGCCCGCACGTCCCCCAGGGCCAGCCCGGCGACCGGTTCGTCGCTCTGCCAGGCCAGCATCACCTGCACCAGTGGGTGATGGGCGAGGCTTCGGGTGGGGTTGAGCCGCTCCACGAGCACCTCGAACGGCACATCCTGATGCTCGTAAGCGGCCAGGCTGCGCGCGCGCACCTGGGCGAGCAACTCGGCCACGGTGGGATCGCCGGTCAAGTCGACCCGCAACACCAGGGTGTTGACGAAAAAGCCCACCACCGCATCCAGCGCGGGGTCACGCCGGCCCGCGATCGGGAAGCCAACGGCCACATCGCGGTTCGCGCCGAGCTTGCCCAACAACACCGCCAGGGCGGCCTGCACCACCATGAAAGGCGTCGCATTGTGTTCGCGGGCCAGCCGAGCGATCCGGCGCTGCAACTCCGCGGGCCACTCCACGGGCGCCGTGGCTCCTCCGTGATCGGCCACCGGCGGATAGTGCCGATCGGTGGGCAAGGTCAGGCGCTCGGGCATCCCCGACAACGCCTGCTCCCAATACGCCAGCTGCTCGCCGATGTGGCTAGCACTGTCGTCGAGGTCGCCCAACTGGGCGCGCTGCCACAATGTGTAGTCGACATACTGCACCGCCAACGGCGCCCAACCGGGGGCCCGGCCCTGCCGTCGCGCCCGATACGCCTCGCCCAGATCAGCCACCAGCGGAGTGATCGACCAGCCATCGGCGGCGATGTGGTGGACCACCGCCACCAACACATGCTCGTCGTCGCCAACCCGGAAAAGCCTTGCCCGCAACGGGATCTCGCTTGCCAGATCAAACGCGTAATGCGCCGTTTCGTCGATGGCCTCAGCCAGTCGGGCCGCCGGCCAGCCGGTGGCATCCACCACGTGCCAACCGAAGTCGGCCCGCTTGGCGGGCATCACCACCTGCTGCGGGACGCCGCCGGGGGCGGCGAACAGCGTGCGCAGGCTCTCGTGGCGGCCAACCACATCGGCCAGCGCGGCCCCCAACGCGTCGGCATCGAGCCGGCCGTCCAGCCGCAGCGCCACCGCCATGTTGTAGATCGGCGACGGCCCGTGTAGCTGGTCGATGAACCACAACCGGTTCTGCGCGAACGACAGGGGCAACACCGCGGGGCGGCGCATCGCCACCAACGGCTCGGGCAGGCCGTCACCACAACCGAGACGCGGCGCCAACCGGGCAACCGTGGGCGCGTCGAACACCGCGCGCACCGAAAGATCCGCGCCCACACCGGAATTGACCGCCGCAACCAGGCGCATCGCCGAGAGGGAATCCCCACCCAAGTCGAAGAAGGAGTCGTCGACCCCGACCCGCTCCAGGCCGAGCACCCGGGCGTAGATCCCGGCCAGGATCTCCTCGGTCGGAGTGGCCGGGGCCCGGTAGCGCTCACCATCGCTGTAGTCCGGTGCCGGCAGCGCCCGCTTGTCGAGCTTGCCGTTAGGTGTCAACGGCAGCGCATCCAGCGTCACCAGCGCCGCGGGCACCATGTACTCCGGCAACCGCTCGGCGAGTGCGGCACGCAGCCGAGCAGGGTCGGCGCTCCCAGTCACGTAACCGACCAGCCGCTTGTCGCCGGGGCGATCCTCGCGGGCGATCACCGCAGCATGCCGCACACCCGCGAGCCCGGCCAGGGCGGTCTGAACTTCGCCGAGCTCGATGCGATACCCGCGGATCTTGACCTGCTCGTCGGCGCGGCCCAGATACTCCAGCTGGCCATCGGAACGCCATCGCACCAAATCGCCGGTGCGATACATCCGCCCTCCGCCGAACGGGCACGCCACAAAGCGCGATGCGGTCAACCCGGAACGGCCCACATAGCCGAGGCCCACCCCGGCGCCGGCGACGTACAACTCGCCCACCACCCCGACCGGCACCGGACGCAGCCAGCCATCGAGCACGAAGAAGCCCAGATGCGCCAACGGTTTCCCGATCGGGCTGACAGTGCCATCGACGTCGCGGTCGACGATCTCGCGGAACGACGCGTGCACCGTGGTCTCGGTGGTGCCATACATGTTGATCAGCTGCGGCAACCCCGGGTGACCGTCCATCCAGCCGGCGAGCCGCTGCGGCTCCAGCGCCTCGCCGGCGAAGATCACCGTCTGCAGCTTCAGTTGGCCGCCCAGTTCGGGTGCCAGCGCATCCGCGGTCTGCAGCGCATAAAACGCCGACGGGGTCTGGCTCAGCACTCCGACCTGCTCTGCGACCAGCAGGCTGTGGAAAACCTCCGGCGAGCGGGCCACCGCCTCCGGCACGACGACCAACCGGCCGCCATGCAACAGCGCGCCGAAGATCTCGCACACCGAGACGTCGAAGGCCAACGAATGCCACTGCGACCACACCTGACCCGCCAACTCCAAGCTGTCGTCCAGTGACGCCAAC
Source organism: Mycobacterium sp. SP-6446 (assembly GCF_001954045.1). Classification (NCBI taxonomy): domain Bacteria; kingdom Bacillati; phylum Actinomycetota; class Actinomycetes; order Mycobacteriales; family Mycobacteriaceae; genus Mycobacterium; species Mycobacterium sp. SP-6446. Next base: position 8,662 of record NZ_MBEM01000072.1, read on the forward strand.
AGCTCGATGACGTTGCGGTGGGTGATCGCCACGCCCTTGGGCACCCCGGTCGTACCCGAGGTGTAGATCACGTACGCGATGTCGTCGGGGGCCGGCGCCGTCGGAGCGGTGCTCGGCTGGGCGTCCAGTTCGGGGTCGTTGACGTCGACGACGAGCAGGTCGTGGCCGTCCAGCCGCTCGATCAATTCGGTGGTGGTGATGGCCGCGATCGGCGCGGCATCACCAACCATGAAGGCGATGCGCGCGTTCGGCACCGCCGGGTCGATCGGCAGATACGCCGCGCCGGTCTTCAACACCGCCAGAATCGCGACAATCGCCTCGGTAGACCGCGAAAACAGCAGCGCCACACGCTGTCCGGGGCCGGCCCCCGCGGCGGCCAACACATGCGCCAGCCGGTTCGCGGCCTCGTCCAACTCCCGGTACGTCATGCCGCGGCCGGCGAAGCTGATCGCCATCGCATCGGGGGTCCGGGCCGCCTGCGCCGCGAATGCCTGGGGAAGCGACACGGTCGGCGATGCCGGCGCGGTCAACGCCGGGCGATTGCCCCATCCGGCGAGCCGGGTGTGCTCGGCCGCATCGAGCACATCCACCGACGACAACCGCCGGGTCGGGTCGGCGGTCATCGCCACCAGCACCCGCCGGAGCCGCCCGATCAGCGTTTGGACGCTGGCGGTGTCGAAAACGTCGGTGCGAAATTCGACGGTCCCGCCGATTCCGGCGGGCTCACCGGTGTCGGTCCATCGTTCGGACAGGGTGAACGTCAGGTCGATGCGGGCGGTGCAGGTGTCCACGGGCAGCGGCGTGACGCGTAGATCGCCCAGCGCCAGCCGCGGCGTTGGGCTGTTGTCCTGCCCGGCAAAGTTCTGCCAGGCCAGTAACACCTGCACCAGTGGGTGATGGGTCAGGCTCCGGGTGGGGTTGAGCCGCTCCACCAGCGCCTCGAAAGGCACGTCCTGGTGCTCGTGGGCGGCCAGGCTGCGCTGCTGCACCTGCGCGAGCAGCTCGGCGACGGTGGGGTCGCCGGCCAGGTCGACACGCAACACCAACGTGTTGATGAAAAACCCGACCAGCCCCTCGAGCGCGGGGTCGCGGCGCCCCGCCACCGGGAAGCCGATCGCCACATCCCGGCTGGCGCTCACCTGACCCAACAGCACCGCGAGCGCGGCCTGCACGACCATGAAGCTGCTGGCGTTGTGCTCGCGAGCCAGCCGGGCCACCCGCTGCTGCAGTTGGGCCGGCCAGTCCACCTCGACGCTGGCCCCGCGGTAGTCGGCGACCGGCGGGTAGGGCCGATCGGTGGGCAACTGCAGGCGCTCGGGCATCCCGGCCAGGGCGTGCTCCCAGTAGGCCAGCTGGCCGGCGATCCGGCTTTCGTCGTCGCCGAGCTCGCCCAGCAGCTCGCGCTGCCACAGCGTGTAATCGACGTACTGCACCGGCAATTCGGTCCAGCCCGGCGCCCGCCCAGCAGATCGCGCGTCATACGCCACACCGATATCCGCCGCCAACACGTTGAGCGACCAGCCGTCGGCGGCAATGTGGTGCACCACGGCGACCAGCAGGTGTTCGTCGTCGGCGTTACGGAAAAGTCTTGCCCGCAACGGGATCTCGGTCGCCAGGTCGAAAGCGTGGCCGGTGACCGCGGCGACGGCCTCCTCCAGCCGTTCGCCCGACCAGCCGGCGGCATCGATGACCTGCCAACCGAAGTCCGCACCCTCGGCGGGCATCACCACCTGTCGGGGCATGCCGTCGGTCGCGGTAAAGAGGGTGCGCAGGCTCTCGTGGCGGCCTACCACATCGGCCAGCGCCGCGCCCAATGCCTCGACGTCGAGACGCCCGTCGAGCCACAGCGCCACCGCCATGTTGTAAACCGGCGAGGGCCCCTCGAGTTGGTCGATAAACCACAACCGGCTCTGGGCAAACGACAAGGGGATCGCCGCGGGCCGCTGCCGTGCCGTCAACGCCACCGCCGCCGGTTCCCCGGCGTGCGCGCCGATCCACTCGGCAAGGCCGGCCACGGTGGGCGCGTCGAACAGCGCGCGGATCGGGACCTCGACGCCGAGCTCGGCGTTCACCCGGGCGACCAGCCGGGTGGCCGACAACGAATGCCCGCCCAGGTCGAAGAACCCGTCATCGATGCCGAGCCGCGTCACCCCGACGATCTCGGCGAACAGGCCGGCCAGCACCCGTTCCCGGTCATTGCGCGGCGCCCGATAGGCCGTGGCGCCCACGAATTCCGGAGCCGGCAGCCTTCGCTTGTCGAGTTTGCCGTTGACCGTCAACGGCAGCGACTCCATCAGCATGATCGCCGCCGGCACCATGAACTCCGGCAGCCGGTCGGCCGCGAAGCGCCGCAACTCGGCTGCCCGTTCGCTCGCCGACGGGTCGTTGACATACCCGGCTAGCGAAGCCACTGGGGTGGCTGGCAGGTAGAGATCCGACAGCGCCGCGTCGGTGGCGCGGGTGAAGATCAGATCCACCAGGCCGGCCGTCGGCGACCAGGTCACCGCCGTGGCATAGCCCAGTTCCCGGCCCAACGCGTGACACTCGTTCGGTAACACCGCACCGGGTGCGGTCAGGCCGGCACGCAATGCACTGACGGGCACCCGATCGTCGGCCTCGGCCAGCGCCCGTGCCAGGGCCACATCGGGCCAGATCCCGCCGTGCGGCACCCCGGTCACCCGCAGCCCCGGCACGCGCCGCGACCGCAGAAACTCCTCCAGTGCGGCCAGGTTGCCGAACCGCTGCCACGGATGCGACGCCAGATCCGCCATCGAGTCCACCGTCGCAGGCGCCTTACGCAGCACCACCTCATAGCGGTAACCGCTCAGCTCGTTGAGCGCCCGCATTCCGTTGAGCCGCACGTCGACCGCGGCAATGCCGGGCAGGTGCTCGGGCAGACCCGCAAAGAATTCCGGCGCCAACAACAGTTCCTGCTCGGCGAGCATTTCCCGGCGGACCCGCTCGCGCGTCACCGCGGCGGTGTCCTCGGCGGTTTCGGCGCACACGACCCCAGTGGTGAACTCCCGCAACAGCGAGAGATTGCGGACGTCACCGATGAACAACGCCCCGCCCGGCGCCAGCAACCGCATTGCGACCGCCAGGACATCCAGCAGATAGCCCGCGTTGGGGAAGTACTGGACCACCGAATTGAGCACCACGACATCGAAATGGCCTTCGGGCAACCCCTCGGCCGTGTCGGCCGGCTGTGCCCGCAACCGCACCCGATCGGCCCACGGCTGCCCGGCCACCGCCGCCTGCAGCGCCTGGATCATCGGCGCCGAGAAGTCGGTGCCCCAATACTCGTCGCAGTCCGGGGCCAGCTGCGCCAGCAACAGACCGGAGCCGACCCCGATCTCCAGCAACCGGCGCGCGCCCAACCCGCGGATCCGATCCACCGCGGCTTCCCGCCAATCGCGCATCTGGTCGAGCGGGATGGGCGCCCCGGTATAGCTGCTGTTCCAGCCCTCGAAGTCCTCCCCCAAGACGGGCTGCTCGCCAGCCGCGTGGGTCGACCCCGAATAGAGGCCCTCATACACTCCGTGCCATTGCTCGACGAGTTGCGCTTCTCGCTCCGGCTCCCGCGTCAGCATCATCTGCTGATCCAGGACCACATAGCCCACCAACCGCGTGTCGCCGGGTTGGTCCTCGCGAGCGATCACCGCCGCCCGCCCCACTCGCGGGTGGGCCGACAGCGCGGACTGGACTTCGCCAAGTTCGATGCGGTATCCGCGGATCTTGACCTGCTCGTCGGCGCGGCCCAAATACTGCAGCTGTCCGTCGGCGTCCCAGCACACCAGGTCCCCGGTGCGATACATGCGTGTTCCCGGCTCGCCGAATGGGCAGGCCACAAACCGCGACGCGGTCAACCCGGTTCGGCGCGCATATCCATAGCCCACGCCGCGGCCGGCCACATACAACTCGCCGACGACGCCCGCCGGCACCGGCCGCAACCACCCGTCAAGCACGAGCAGCGCCGCCCCCGGCACCGGCGAACCGATCGGCGCACCGAAACCCGGCCGCAACGGCGCGCTTATCGCCGCATACACCGTCGTCTCGGTCGGGCCGTAGGCGTTGATCATCACCCGCCCGGGCGCCCAGCGGTCCACGACATCGGCGGGGCAGGCCTCTCCTGCCACCACCAGCGCCGTCGACTCCAGCCCCTCGGGTGACAAGGCCGCGACCGCCGAGGGGGTTTGGCACAACACGCTGACCCGCTCGGCGACCAGCAGCGCGTGGAAGTCTTCCGGTGAGCGGACCACCTCCTCGGGCACCACCACCAGCCGCCCACCGTGCAACAACGCGCCCCATATCTCCCACACCGAGACGTCGAAGGCCAACGAATGCCACTGCGACCACACGCCGGCGCGGGGCAGGCCGGCATCCAGCGTCTGCACCAGCTGGGTCACGCTCTGGTGGCTGACCGCAACGCCTTTCGGAACGCCGGTCGTGCCCGAGGTGTAAATGAGGTAGGCGATGTCGTCGCCGGCCGGGGCGGGTAGCGCGGTGCGGGGTTGGCCGGCGACGGCGGGATCGTCGATCTCGACGACGGGCAGCCCGGACCCGTCCAGCCGCGCCCGCAGCCCGGCCACGGTGATCGCGGCGATCGGCGCGGCGTCGGCGAGCATGAACTCGATGCGGGCCGCGGGCAGCGCGGGATCGATCGGCAGATACGCCGCTCCGGTCTTGAGCACCGCGGCAATCCCGACGATCGCCTCGGCCGACCGCGTGAACAGTAGCGCGACGCACTCGCCTGGCCGCGCACCCCGACCACGTAGCAAGTGCGCCAACCGGTTCGCTGCCTCGTCGAGCTCGCGGTAGGTCCACGAGCGCTCCCCACAAGTCAGCGCCGCGGCCTCGGGGGTACGCGCCACCTGCGCGGCGAACAGCTCCGGAATGGACGCCGGTGTGCCCGGCCGCTCGGTCAGCACTGACCGGTTACCCCACCCATCCAGCCGCGCGTACTCAGCGGCATCCAGAGCGTCGAGCGACGGCAACGGCCGCTCCGGGTCCGCGATCATCGCCGCTAGCACTCGCTCCAATTGCCGCGCTAAATCGTCGGCGGCGCAATTCGCAAACAATTGCCCGGCACCCGCCGTGCTGAGAAAAAGCTCATCTCCGTCCCTGGTGAATAGCAACCCGAACTGGTCCACAAGCCCGGAATTGGTCAGCGTCGCCGATGCCGGGGAACCGCCGAGATCGGCCATATAGGTGGGCGGAATGAAATTGACGATTACGCGATTCGGTGCCCGGCCCGAGCCACGGGAACGCGCCGCATTCTCCAGAAAGTGCACCGGGAACCGTTGATGCTGCAACGCTTCCCGCATTCGGGCGTCGACCTGTTCGCAAAAGGCGGCGACGGTGGATTGCGGCGAAGTCCTGAACACCAGCGGGACCACCCCGGAGATCATTCCGGGCACCAGCTTTGTCTCTGGGCTCACGCGCCTGGTGACCGGAAGATCGAGCACGACTTCCGTGCCCTCGGCGTCGTACCGACGCACCAGCAGCGCACACGCCGCGGTGATCACCGACGAGCGACGCACCCCCAACGCGCGCGACAAGTCGCGGATGCCGGAGACGACGACGGGATCCAGTGGAACGGGCTCGGAACACTCATCCGAGTCACTGCCGCCCGCGTCGTCCGCGACGCGATGAGCCAGTTCCCTTTCCGCCGGCAGGTGCTCAGCCCAATAGGCCTCGTCCTCGAGGTACTCGGCCGAACGCTTGTATGCCGATTCGCACTCGATCAGGTCGCGCAGCGAGCCGAAGATGGCGGGAGGAATCGGCTCCCCCGCGGCAATTGCGTTGTAGACGGCGGCAATCCGGTGACAGAAAAGACCCAGGCCCAGGCCGTCCGCGACGATGTGGTGGCAGCAGACGAAGAAATAAAACTCATCGATCCGCGTCTGCATCAACGCGAATCTGAACAGCGCGCCGCTGAACGGCATCGGCGTGGCTTGAATCGATGACGCCAATCGGTAGGCGTCCTCGGCGGGATCCTGCGAGTCGAGGAGGTCGTAGCGAGCGAGCTCGACATCCGGATAGTCGACGACCCGCTGGAAGACGTGGCCGTCAACCTGGAAGAAGGCGGCCCTGAACGGCTCGGCCTCGTGCACCACCTGCCGGACGGCCGACTCGAACATGCCGACGTCAACCGGACCCGCGATTCGCACCAGCACGCCCAGCTGCCACTTGGCGCCGAACCGGCCCGTTTGCGTCGCAAGCCATATATCGAGTTGTCCGCGTGTCAGCGGAAGTGCTCGATTGTCTAGTTCCCCCGAAGTCCCCGACTCCGGCCGGTTCACCTCTTAGCGAACCGGCCCGTTACCAGCCTCTCGCGCAGAGTCGTCGGCCCTATGTCGGTCCAGTTCTTTTCGAAGGTCGGCCACCCCGGGCTGTAATGCGCTTCGCCGTGGGCCAAGACCCGAAACCTGACATCCCCCACGTCGAACGGATTGACACTCACCACTTCTCGCGATCTCCCGTGCTCTAATCGACATAAGTAGAACAAGTTCTAATACCATACTTGAGTCAAATAGCGCCAAACGCAGGGGGGCCGAAGCGGGCAAGACTACGGTCAGGGCCGCCCGGCGCGGGCGTACTTTTCCACCAGGTCAGCGGCCGCCGCGGCACTCTCGGCGGAGGTGGTCATACGGGCCGCGAGGACGCGGGCCCGGGCGGCGTATTCCGGGGCGAGAATCCGGCGGAGGTCCGTCACGAGTGTTTTCCGGGTGGCGCTCGAAAAGCGCCGAGCGGTGCCCACCTTCAGTCGTTTGACCCGCGCTCCCCAGATCGTCTGGTCGATGTCCGTCGAGAGGATCAACGTCGGGACTCCGGCGCGCAGGCCCAGAGCCGTGGTGCCGGTGCCGCCGTGGTGTACGACCGCCCGGCAAGCCGGAAAGAGCGTCGCATAGTTCATCGCTTCCACGACCTTGACGTGCTCGAGATGGCCGACGTCGCGGAAGTCGGTGCCGGCGGCGGTAACCAACGCCCGCTCGCCCAGGTCCGCGCAGGCCTCGGCGATCATGGCGATGGTGTCGGCCGGAGATTTCACCGGTGTGCTGCCGAAGCCGAAGAAAATCGGTGGCGTTCCCGCGGCGATCCACGACGCGACGTCTTCGTCGGCGTCCGTCGGCTGGTCGATCGTCAGCGCGCCGACAAAAGCCCGCCGACCGTTCCATTTCGCCCATTCGTCCGCCAGCCCGGGAAAACAGATCTCGTCGTAGGCCTGGATGTCCACCCATCCGCGTTCGGCGATCCGCCGCGGCAGCGCGAGTGGCCTTCGGGAGACCCAGCTCGCGGCGCTGCACGTTCTCGAGCCTGCTCGCCGCACGCCAGGCCACCCACTCGTAGGCCGCATGGCCGAACGGCCGACCCGCGGCGGCACGACCGACAGGAACTGGCCGCTGGCCCGCACCGGGAAGATATGCACGGTGGCCAATGGGATGTCGTGGTACTCCGCGACGTTGGCGGCGGGCTGCTCGAAATTCAGGCCGCTGACCAGTAAGTCGGCCCCGTCCGCCACCGACTTCAGCGTGGCGCAGATCTGATCCCAACCCTGGATGACGGGATCGGCTATTTCGTGTCGCAGCCTGATCAGGTGGCGGACCTTCCAGAAGTTGCGGAAGAAATCCGTCCAGAAGGTGCGGTGCGCATCCAGAATCGGCTGCACATCCGGGCCGAGAGCGACGGCCGCAAGCCCCACCGACTCGACGAAGCCGACCATGTCGGGCGGAACGGCCATGAGCACGTCGTGCCCGCGGCGTTGCAGCTCACGGGCTATCGCAACGCTCGGCTCGACATCGCCGCGACTCCCGTAGGTTGCGAGCGCAAATTTCATTGCCGATCCTGGCCTTTCACTTCCCGTGCCGCGGTGTTCAGGCCCAGGTGCCCTTGCGTCGGTGGACGAGCGCGGCGATTTCGAGGATGAATTTGCGTGGAATGAAGCGCTGCGCCCTGACGACCCGCCGATAGTTGTCGACGACTCCGCCCAGGAGTTCTTCGTCAGCCCCGTAGTCGGCGAAGACGCGGTCCAACTCGGATTGGCTCCACGTGTCGCCGGACGCGGCCCGGTGCAGATGGTGGTAGGTCGTGGTCAGCCAGCCGGTGCCGAACGGTTCCGGGCACGCCGATCCGTCGGCCTGCTGGTGGCATTCATCGGCGGCGAGGAATTCGTTGATCGCGGCCTCGTCGGGCGCGAGCTCGACGTCCAGGGCAGCGGACATGCGTTTGACCTCGCGGCGCCAATCCTCGAGGAGGTAGGAGAATTCGACGAACACGCGGGGCAGTCCGCGTGTGTAGCGTTCGGCGAGCAGGCTGTTTTTCAGCCAGAGCGCGGCGGCGAGGTCCGGTTTGATGATGGGCATCATTGCGGTGACGGACTTGATGACTTCGTCGGGGTGGCGTACGGCGATCACGGCGCCGACGTCGTAACCAGTGCGGCGGGCGGCTTCGAACCACATGCCGGCCACCGGGGTCATCTGCAGGTCCTTGATGACGTACAGATCCGATGGCGGCAACGTGGCGAGGTAGGCACCGATTTCGGCGATGTCTCGCGCTTCGGGGGGTTCTTCGTGCAGGCGCAATGTGGGATCCGCCGCGGCGCTGTGGTGGCGGCGCAGAATCTTTTCATTGAGGAAGCTGGCTTGCCGCGGTTCCCAGAAGCCGCGCGGGTTGGCCTTCGCGGCGCCGATCATGCCGGGCGGAAGCGCGGCCCCCGACAGTGACAGGACGCGTGTCATTGCCGAGGTGCCGGACCGGGCCATCCCCAGCACGAACAAGACGGTTGTCATCGTCCCCTAACCTCGGCTGATCCGGTCAAGCGGGTTCATGGTACGCGGCTCCATACGGGGGGTCTCCGATATACGTTCCGGCAAGCGAGAAGTCATGCAAAACCTCCGAAAGGTCTTGTCGCAAAGCTTCATTCGAGTTGGCGTAGCCGGGCTGATAAACACTGGCCGATATGAAGACCTGCCCGCGCGCAATTCCCGACAACACGTACAGCACTCCGCCCAAACGGTGCATCAGCGCCTTGGTCACGCCCCGGTGGGACACCCTGGAGGCCCAGAGGGTGGCGGGCGTGCCGTCCGGCCGGACGACGGCCGGGTCGATCGCACCGAGGTTGGATGAGACAACGGTGTTGTCGACCAGCCTGGCCAGCCGCTTGGGCAAGAGGCGCAACAAGGGAACGAACGACATCACCGCGCGCTCGTCGTCGCGCATCTCATGGTGATCGATCAACGCCTGTTTGATCGCGGCCCGGACCTCGCGCAGGTCCGTCGTCGCGGGCGCGGGGTCGACGGTGACGGTCAGATGGCTCACCGCGTTGGCGCGCGTATCACCGGCGGTGCGCTCGTTGACCGGCATCTTCATCAGAACCGAGCCGTCCGCGGTGACCCGTCCGATTCGCTGGGCCAGCTGCGCCGCCACTCCCACCAGCAGCGCGTTGCTGGTACCGCCCAGCGCGTGGGCGCGGGCTTCCCACTCGTCGGCGTCGACGAAGATGGTTGTCATTGGCGGCGTGAGGGATTCGTCGGCCCGCGTCGGCAGCCGCAGCGGGGTGGTCGCGGGCGTGGCCGCCGCCCCTTTGCGGCGGGCACGCCGGGCCAGCCGTACCGCGGCAGCGAAGGCCCGGCCGAAAGCCGGTATGTCTCGCACGGTTTGGCGGGCGTCCTGGCGCATCGCCCGCCAGCGCCGGCGCGACCCGGCGGCGGGCCAGCTGCTCGGATTTGCGCGTCCATCCGCTGCGTCGGCCATCGCGCTCAACAGCCCGACGCCGTCGGCGAGGCAGTGTGAGACGACCAGGCTCACCGCCGCGCCGCCGTCGGTGAAGGGCAGCACCCCGAGGTGCCATGGGGGCCCGTGCTCGGCGTCGACGGGGGCGCAAGCCTGCTCCGCGAGCCAGGCGTCGAGCTCCGCGCGCGGGCGCGGCGTCGCGAGCTCGATGTCGGAGAACCCGTCTACCGATACCCAGCGGTGGCGGCCGAACCGCAACCGTGACGGTTCGATGCGGCGGGGCAACCAGCCGCGCTGAAGGTGGTGATGGAATTTGCGCAGACCGTCCATGTCGACCGGGCGGTCGTACACCCAGAAAGGATGCGGCAAAGACACGACCCCGGTGGCCCGCTCGGCGTCGAACGTGAGCTGGTCGAGCGGATCGAGCACGTTGTCCATCGTCGTACCGTACTAGGGGCCGGGCGTGACCTGTTGCAGGGCAACATGGTTGCCCAGAGCGGTGCCGCTGGGCGCTATCCGAAGGCAAACTTCGGAGGAGCCGACGGCCAACGGTAGTCTTCCCGCCATGTGGGGCTCGGTGCTGGCGCTCGCGCTCATGACGGCGCTGAACCCCGTGCGTCTGGCGGTGACTCTTCTCGTGATCTCCCGGCCGCGGCCCGTGCAAAACCTGCTCGCCTACGGGGCGGGCTGCCTGGTGGGATGCATTCCGGCCGTGGTGGTTCCGCTGACGCTGCTGCATGTCGCGCCCGCGTTTAGCTCCTTGGCCGAGGGCTTGGCGACGAGCCCCGTCGTCCGGCATGTCCGGATCGGGATGGGTGTGCTCGCGCTCTTGGTCGCCGCACTGATCATCGTGCGTTCGCTGGCCCGCCGGCGGCAGCCCGCGCACCTGCCGGCAGCCGGCGGCAACACCGAGGTGCTGGAGTCGAAAACACCGCCGATCATCGCGCGCGTGCTGGACCGCGCGCGGGATGCGGCGAGCGAGGGCGGCCCAGCGTTTCGGCGGCTACTCGGCCGCGTCCACAATGCGTGGGAAACCGGGTCGGCGTGGCTGGCGTTCGTGATCGGCCTGGCACTCGGCGGGGTGGAACCCGACGCCGGTCTGTTGTTGCTCGCGATCATCGTGGCCTCGGGAGCCG